>JBEBAF010000233.1:0-10541 GCA_041159045.1 Actinomycetota bacterium | reverse complement strand
CATAGGTATCAACCCCATTTCTGCAGGAAGGCCTGCACTTGGGACGGTACGTTTCACGAACCCACAAAG
This sequence comes from Actinomycetota bacterium, assembly GCA_041159045.1. Taxonomy (GTDB): domain Bacteria; phylum Actinomycetota; class Acidimicrobiia; order Acidimicrobiales; family Ilumatobacteraceae; genus F1-20-MAGs119. The sequence goes on along the minus strand of JBEBAF010000233.1, from coordinate 10,472 downwards.
TGTGGATATCGGGCCAAACCCTTTTGGGGGTGGGGTTTCAGCCCGAATGGGTGACCGCATCGGCCCGCTGAAACACACGACTTTTCATTGATTACCGTGTGGAAAGCGGGAAAGGGAGCCCAGATGCGCAGGGTGGGAATTTTGACGGTGATGGTTCTGCTTGTTGCATCTTGTGGTGACGGCGCAGGTTCCGATGGGGCTGGGACAACGACAAAGTCATCGACAACGCCGGTGGTGACATTGCCGGGCGGAGAAGTTGAACTCTGCAAGCTTGCGACCGAAGCTTTGCCTGGTGCGGTTGACGAGCCAGCCACGAATGAATCTCTTTCAAGATCTTTGGCACAGCGCGCGGAACTCTTGAAGACGGTTGCCCAATCGACCAATGGAGATCTCGCCGAGGCGTTGAATGCGTCGAGCGAAGCGATGAGTCAACTTGCCACGGCCGTGGCAGCTGACGCGAACCCGGATGCATTGAATGGATTGATTGCGGAATTGCAGAACGACAAGGCCTTCGTCGCTGCGCAAGAAGTCATCGACAAAGCCGTTGCCGGGCAGTGTGGATCGGAGAGCGAATGAAATCACGTGCAGTACTCCTTGCGTGCGCAGCGTCCACGCTGTTTCTCGTGGCATGCGGTGCATCGTCCCGTGATGGTGAGGCACCGTCCACTAGTTCGAAGGTGAAGAACGCCGCGGTTACCACCGTCGCTGCAGCGCCAACATCAACGCTGGCGCCGTCGGACCCCGTCGCAATACCACGTCCGACGTTGCCCGCCGAAGCGATGCCCGATTCCGTGGCGGCAGTTCCTCCCGCGCTCGAAGTCGATGCGGATGGAATTCTCACGATTGCCGGGTCATCGTGGCGTGCCGGTGATGGGCCGCGTCAACTCGTCTGGACACTCAGCATTCGAGGCCGCACCGTTGAATGCTTCAACTGTTCATACGTCGCAGCGTCAACAAAGCGTGTCATTTCCGCGGTGCTCGGTTCATCCGTCGGCGATGCCGTGACGTCCGTTGTTGGATTCGATCCAAGTGCGGCCGCCGGTGATTACCGATCAAATGGTTGGGCCGCGGAATTCGTCGTCGGCACAGGCGCCGATGCACCAATTGCGGGTGATGCAATTCAACGTTGGGTACTCGAGTGCCCCGGTGGCACGTGTCGATCGGTGCAGTTGAAGATCGCCGAAATGCGTTGGTCCAATCATTTGTGGTCGGTGAACGATTGTTCGACTGCCTTGAAGCTAGGAGGACCTTCCGAGCTTTCCGAGTTTGCAACACCCGACGGAGCTTCCGTTGCGACCCTTCGGGAAGCCGCGCTTGATCGCGTGGTGTTGTCGTCTCCGCATTACAGACCGGTTCTGATTGCCGACGGCAGTGCGAGAACTATTGGCGGTTACGTACAGACGGGATGTGGCCAATGAGCACGAGTCAGGGATTTCGCATACGAAATGCAATTGCGACGTTGGCGGTGTTTTCGCTGTTCGTCGAGGGTCTGGCGGTCAGCGATGTGTCGGCTTCATCGGTCGACCCGACAACCACGACTACCGCAACCAATACGTCCGACAGTCCGTACGACGATGCCGATTCGGACGTTCAGCCGGCCGTTCGCATCTCACTCGAAGGATCGCGTCTGGCGCCGTTGGGCGGGAAGATGTTCGTCAAGTTTCACGCTCAAAACGACACGTCGTTGCCGACTGCAATTGATGCCCCGCTCACAGTGAAGTTTTCTTCTCTTCCACCGGGTGTCACCTTGTCGTCGGTGTACCCCGTGGCAGAGCCGGGCAAGGGTGGATGGTCGTGCACGGGCATCTCGTGTACGTCTGCGGTCCCCATTCCTCCGCTCGGATCGGTTGATGGTTTGGCAACTTTCAACGTCGCTACCGACGCCGCAGTCGGTTCAATCGAACAGTCGTTGCTTCAGCAGCTCTTGTCGAGCGGACAGTCAAATGTAGACAAAACCGCACTTCAGCAAGCTTTCGATTCGATGACCGAAATAAAGGCATCGATGACGGCACGGGTCAATGGACAGTCCGTGAATTCCGACGCCTCCTACAAGTTGACGGCCGTTCCCCAGGGAACGCCCACCAAAGTCGAGGTGTTTGCTTTTGCACCGACAGCGACGATCGAGGGACGCAAGTCGTCGTGGACAATCATCGCTGCGAATCCCGCTCCATCTGCAGTTGAAGGTGTGTCTGTCAGGAAGGTGTTCGCATCGAGCTCACTCACCGAGACGAGTGCCGTTGGTACGAACTGGAATTGCACAGCGGATGAGTGTTCATTCGCCACGCCCCTTGGTGGTGGACTTGTCAGCGAACCGTTGGTGCTGACCGGAGTGATCCCTGCCGCATCAACTGCTCTCGATGCACCATCGATTGCGTGGGCTCCTGAATTCACGGTGGGAGGGGTGCAGAGCGCACTCGATCTCGGTTACCTCCCGATGGCCGAACAACCTCCGAACGTCGTGGTGTCGATGTCGCCAACGAGTGGTGTGCCTCTCACTGCAGTGGGTGCTGATGTCAATGTCACCGTGGGCGTGGCGACGATTGGCGGGCCCGCACGCAAGGTGGCGTTGACGATCGAATCGTCCGGTGCAAAGTTCGTGTCTTCGACGGGCATTGAATGTGCACCGTCTGGCGACGCGGCAAAGTGTGAAATCGCAGTCATTGAACCTGACAAGCCGGTCAAGGCGGTTGTCCGTTTTCGCGTGAGTGAAGATGCGGGCGAGGGACTCAATGTGTCTGCGAAAGCTGTTGCCCCCGGTGAACCGGCTGACAAGCTGAATGACAACTCCTCATCAACCACGTTGGTGGTCCGTCAGAAGGGCGAGCCGATTCCGGCCCTCTTCCCGGCACAACGCACGGGAACGGGCACGTGGAGCCTCGATGCCATCACCGTCGAACCGCTGACTCCTACGCGGCCCGACACCATTGCCTACATCGTGAAGAACCTCGGATCCGAACCGATTCCCGCAGGCGCTGAATTCAAGGTGTCGACTGTTTTCCCCAAAGCGATCACGGTGCGGCCGGCCGGAGAATGGAATTGTGCGGAAGCGGCTGCCGTTGAGGTTGCCCTTCGTCCGAGCGAGGCAATCATGTCGGCTGCGGGTGATGCCGCGAAGGCGGTTGGTGCCGACGCCGAAGAAACAAAGAATGCCGAATGGCAACAATTTGATTGTTCACTCACGGTCGTCGCCGAAACAGCCCCCGATGCGCAGTTGTCACCGGTTGTTTTCAATGTCTCCGCAACGAACGTTCCGCGTTCACTGGCGGGGGCAGTTTCCGCTCGGCTCGTGGCTGGCGCCGGTGAGTCTGATCAGCCGACGCAATCCATCGAACGCATTTTGGTGGTTGATGTCCCGCGACTAGAAGTTCAATCACACGTTGCCGACGCGGCACCGGTTCGACGCGGGGCAAGTTCGAAAGCGACCGTGAAGCTGGAAAACCGAAGCGAAACTTCTGCAACGCCCGTTCTTCTCGCCGCAACTGATTCGGCGGCTGGAATCGATTCGGTGGAAGGGAATGGGCTTTCGTGTGTGCGTATCGGTGGCTCACTCGCCATCGGCGTCGCGATTTGTCAGGCCAAGCAGGTTGCGCCCGACGACGAAGGAACCGAAGCTCAAGTCAGTATCAGGCCGCAGGGTCCTGCGACCGATGGTGCGTGGACTTACCGCGTCGTGCCCATCGCGGTTGGACGTGCAGTGGTTGTTGGCGGCACGACAACGGGGTTGGTGCGTGAGACTGCGCCACTCACGATCGAAGTCACCGGACCGGAAATGGTCTCGGATTTCTCCTTCCGTTCGCGGTCAAGCTCGATGGAGCCAACTCGAGTGTCGCTCTTCGCAACGCACAACGGTTCATCAGTCGAATGGAAGCAAACGTCTGGTGTTGTCAAAGTCGATCTGGCGGTCGATGCTCAGGGCAACGCAAGTTTTACGGCTCCGGATGTCAACGACGCTCAGTCGTTGACGTTCCGTGCAACGGTGCAGGATGGATCCGCCTCGGCGTCCGATGATTTCACAATACGTATCGAGCCCGTTGCGACCTATCGCAAACCCCAGGCCACGGCACAGTCGTCATCATTTTCGAACGGTGGCGCGGTAAAAGGTCTTCCATTTCGGACCGACCGGCCGACGTATGTGAACACTTCGTTCCGTGCGAAGTCGTCTTCGGGTGCGGTCGTATACCGACGTGCATTCGTTCAAGTTCGCGGTGTTCCGGCAGCAGTCGATACGCCACCGGCCATTCCTGCCGAACCATGGGCGGCGGGTGCGTCGCCGGTTCGCGTTCGCGCCGACGCATTCGGAACGGGAACCATTTCGGCCGCATCGGGGGCTTCGGTCGTTGTCGTGGGCGCGTCAACCACCGGAGTGACCTGGGCGTGGACCGTTGATTCGGGCGACCCCGGACTCGTCGATGATCCGGGGATCGCCGCGGCCGTTGCTGCAGCCTCCGGGCCAACGTTGCGTTTCACCGCCCCGATGACTTCCGGAATTGTGCGGCTGCGTGCCACGGTTTCGGCCGCCGGTGTTTCGTCAAGCGATGTCGTGACCGTCAAGGTCGGGGACGGTGCTGCTCCAACTGCGATCACCTTCGACGTGGCGGGTGCAACACGTCCGCTCATTGTGATCAGTGGTGGACGTCGTGACGTGGTTGCAACGGCACCAGCAGGAAGCAATCTCACGTGGACACTCAGTCCGGCATCCACCGATGTCACCCTCGTGCCGACGGCGACGGGCATAAGAATCAGCGGGACATCACCGTCGCGCCCCGTTGCCGGGGTCGTAGCCGCGGTCGGCCGTGATGCTTCGGGTCGGATCATCGGCGTCGGATCCTTCCCGTTGGTGATAACTCCGACGACAACGTTCGGAACTTTGTGTGATGTCACAACGGCCGCAGCCGGTGGATTGCTGCGGAGTATTCCCGGAGTCAGTGGTCTCGATCTGTCCGCTGAAGTTGGTTCCGCAAGTGGCAGTTGCGCAACCGGATCGCGACTCACATTCAGCGGAAAGTCGTTCACGTTCGCCGGAATATCGGCGACCAATATCTCGGGCTCACTTGATTCAAGTGGTCTGAAGTTCACAGGCGGAACACTCGACTTTCCGACGGCTTGGCCGATTGATGATGTCAGTCTTTCCGAAGAGTCCGGTTCGGTCATTTCTTTCCGAAATATTGGTGGAGTCAGCCTTGGTCAGCCAACGGTTCGATTGCGTGGAGCACTGTCGGCATCACTCTCGACGGCGTTGTCGGCATTCGGTGGCTGGACATGGACGCCCACCATCAGCATCGAGAACGGCAATCTACGTTCGATCTGGCTACGTGGAGATGGACCGGCTCGTGCGGACGGGACGCGGGCTACTTTGTCTGCGCGTGCAGTGCCATCTGCAAGCGGCGAAACCACATTCGATGTCAGCGCCAATGGTGTCGAACTCGTTTCGGGACTTCGTGCAGACATCAGCGGAACCATTGGTACGGGTGCTGCCTCGTCGCTGAATCTGCGTGGTTCTGTCGTTGGAACGTGGAGTCCGTTCACGGGTGCGGTCATGTCGAACATGTCCTTGACGTTTGCAACCGGTCAGCCCACCGCGATTGCCGGAACAATCTCGTTGACATCGGGTGGACTTTCGGGTCTCAGTTTGGCTGCAAGGGTGACCTTCAGCTCGAGCGATCAGTGGTCACTTGCAGTCGATGCCAGCCAATCGCGCGACCTGACGATCACGGATGGCGTGATTCTGCGTGGCACGACGGTCTCGGGTTCGATCAATCGCAGTTCATCGAATGTCACCGGTTCACTTGTTTTTGATGTTCCAACGATTCGGATCAATTCGTTCGCTGAAATCTCAAATCTGCGGGTGACCGCAAATCTCAACTGCCGCGCTGAGGCGGCGTGCGAGGCGCAGTTCGGTGTTGCCTCGAGTCTCGTACTGCGAACCTCCACGCCAACAACCGTGAATGTCGTCGGATCGGTAGACACCGCGACGCGCACGCTTCGCCTCACCGGATCCGCGAATTCACTCGCGATCACTCCGTCCGTCAGCCTCGCCACGGTTGCGTTCACATATGAGAATCGCGCCGGAGTGGTGTCAATGAACGCAACGGCTACGGCTCGAGTATTCGATACCGATGTCAGTGTCAATGTTGCATTCAATCCGACGTCGACCGTCGTGACGGGTGGAGTCAACAACCTGCGTCTCTTCGGGAATGCCGGTCCGGAGATCAATGCCGAAATCGCCTTTGTTGTCAGTGCCGATGGTTCGGTGACGTGGAATCCAACTACAGCTGCGCTCCGCGCCCTGAACTTGCCATCAATCACGCTGTCGGCCGACACCATTCATCTCACCGCCGCGGTGACAACCCCAAGCGTGTTCCGCACTTTCCTTGGTAACACGATTCCTGAGAAGTTCGTGATTCGCGCCAACTACGCGGCTCGACGATTCACGCTTCTCGGCAGGGAGTCGGGTGGGCAAATCGGCGGAACCGTTTCACAAGACGCCTCCGGTTGGCGTTGGGATGCAACGCTGGGCTTGAACGGCGACTTCGCATTCTTCGATGGTGTCGCGTTCCGTGCACCTTCGATTCGGATTCGTGGCGGCGCCGGGTCCGAGTTGAGATTCGGATTGTCGGGCAGCCTCGCCTTCAATCTCACGGGCAGTGAATTTGTCGTTCCGTTCGACCTTCCGTCACTCGACACCACCGATTGGACGATCAACCTCCAGTCACCGGCGGCCTTCAATGTCGAGCCGATCACAGGACTGCGTCTCGAGACACTCGGTGGCTCGATACGACGTCTGAATGGTCAAGTTTCGGTGGCAGTGTCATTCAGCCAACGCGCCGGAGCCACGTGGCAACCTTTCGTTGGTTTCACGGTCAGTGGCGCCGTGGTGTCGGCATCGGCAACCTGTCCGAACCTGGAAAATCTCGAGAATTGTCAGACCACGTTCGCGATGCGCGGAAGTCTCGGCGCGCCGGCCGTTGCCGGCACCGTCGATTTCAGCGCCATCAAGGACGCGGCAGGATGGACGATCACCGCCCAGGTCGGAGAAATTCGTTTGGCGCCGGGAGTTCGACTCACTGATGCCAGTATGTCTATCGCCATTCCGACGTCGGGTTCGGTGACGGCAAGTGCACAAGGCACCTTCAACATTCTCGACGTCAATCTGTCCGCCACCGTGCGCTACAGCGAACAAGGCGTGCTTCTCACGGCGGGAATTCGTGGAACGTGGGAGCCAATTGCGGGCGGGCCTTCGTTCTCGGATGCGAGTATCGCGTTTGCCACTTACGCGGTGCCCAACTTCGATCCGATAGGTTCACCGGCTCCGCAACAACTTGCGGCCAATGATCCAACGTTCTTTGGCGCGGTCAACATGCCGCAAGGCATTCTGCGCGCATTGGGTCTCGAGGGGATCCGTATTGAGCCCGTCGGACTTTCGCTCGGCAATATCTCGTCCGGAAATTTCGGTTTCAACATCGCGATCAACACGGGTGGTCCGAAGTGGATCGTCAATTTCGGTGGCAAGGGCCTGCGGCTGACGGGGCTGGGTATTCGCATCGCGATGCGCAACTACGTCCCAACCTTCGGTCTGTACGGCGCGGCTGAACTGGTTGTTCCCAGCCAGCCCACAGGCGTGCCGCTTGTCCTTGATCTCACGGTCACTGCAACCGGGGGATTGTCGATCGCCGCAACTCTGGGCATTGATGCCAATGGACAAGAACGTCCATGGACCAATGCCTTCGGGGTAAGTGGACTCACTGTCCGCGCATTGGCGATCTCATTCTCGTTGCAACCGCCGAACCCGTTCCCGGGTTTCGGAGCCGGACTGTCGATCGAACTGCCGGCAAGTATCCGTGATCTTCTTGGTATGTCTCGCGGTGTTGTCATCACGGCGATTCTCAATGTCCAGGTTGACAGCATGTGTCTGTCGGTAACGGCCGTCGGCTCAGGTGCCGCCGACAAGGTTGTCAATGTTCTCGGTGGTGCGCTGTCGGCGTCGCGTCTTGAAATGACCTTCGCGCCGCTCGGTTGCACGGTTGGTCGCATGACCGTCCAACCCGGAATACGAGCTGCGTTTCGGGGTTCGATCCTTGGTGTACCCCTCGACATCAGCGCGAATATCGACATTGGAAGCGCGGCATTCGAGGCGAGTGTCTCGATTGGGGCGTTCGACGTTGGTCCATTGCGCATGGAAGAAACAACGTTCGAAATGGGCGCCTATGGCCTACGTCCACTTGACTCATTTGTTCGGTTCAACGGTGCGCTGAGTATCGGATCAACACGTGTGCGTGCGTCGGTCAACGTACGTAACGATGGATTCGACTTCTCGGGATCCATTGACAATCTGAACCTCGTCCCCGGACTTGTCGAAGTCAAGCAGGCGCGGGTGGCAGGTGGCTTCGATATTTCCGATGTGCGCATGAATCTGAACGTTCTCGGCTCGGTCGAAGTTCTGCGACAGGCAGTCAACGTGAGCCTCGATCTGAATATCGACCGCAGCGGCGTACGGAGCATGAGAGGTTCCGTCGATGCGTCACTGTCACTCGGGGATTTGTTGAGAATCGATGGTGCATTCGGTTTCAACATGTCCCTTGACAATCCGTCGATCGCGGTCAGTGGCCGGGTAACCGCGGCCGGATTCAACTTGTTGGAAGTGTCGGGCTCGATCAACCGAAATGCACTTTCGGTCAGTGCTCGAACCGACATTTTCGGAGTCTTCCAGGGCAGCGTGACCGGCAAGGTCGTGTGGTGTAACGCCGGCAATACCGAGCGGATTCGCAATGTGACTGGTCAGGAGATCACTGCTCAGTCGGGCGACTTCTACTTCGCCACCGATGTGAACGTCAACATGGGCTTCGCAGGATTTGATGCCAGTGGCAGTCTGAAATTCGGCTATTCGGCTCCGAACGGCGCCTTCCCGCAGCGCCAAGGTTGCAGTGGAAACGGCCAACGTGCGGTGGGCACGCCGTCGACCACGACGACCACCACATTGACGTCGTCAACTTCGTCAACCATTCTCGCTCGGGCAATCCAACAAGCCGGAGGAAACAACGCCGCAAACATTGGCGGCGGAACCACCCCAACGGTGCCACGGGCAACATTGGCACCGACAACCAGTTCCGTGGCCATCACCGTGCCGGGTGGCATCAATCCGCGCGTCACGAACCCGGGCGCAGTCGTCACGACGGCAGCACCGCGCACGACGACAACCGTCGCTCGTACGACGACAACTCTCGCGCCTTCGCCACCCGTGGCTCGACAGTTCTTCGGTGAGTTGTCGGCCCGAATCGAACTGGGCGGCACGGGGTTTGGTGGCACTGCTTCGATCAGCGGAACATTCTCGACCGCCGGAGACATCAGCCTGCGCGGCAGCGTCAATCTTGATCTCACCGTTGTTCAGGCTCGTGCAACTGTGGAGCTCACGCGAACGGCCGGTTTCTTCCGGTTCTCGATTGATACAACCGTCAGCCTTGCGGGTGCGAGTGTTCGTCTCACGGGAACGTTCCAACGTTCACGCGGTCGCACAACCTTCGATCTCTCCGGTACTGCGAACGTCAATCTCTACGTCGCGTCGGTGTCGATGGGATTCCGCGTCAACAACGATGGATTCATCGCAACCGGCCGCATCGCGGCGGGAAATCGTTCATGGGCCTATTTCGCCGCGAGTGCGACCATGGCTTTCACTCGCGATGGTTGGTTGGTCGACGTCGGTGGTGAACTGGTCATTCTGAACGGACTGGTCAATGTCAACGGGCGCCTGTCGATCGGCAATCTGCAATGCAACGCACGCATGCAGTGCACTTCGGTTCGTTCGTTCGCGAAGTTGACTGCATCGTTCCCAATCGGTCCTTTCCAGTTCGGCATCGATGCATCGCTCTTGAACGGCTTCAGTCTTCAAGTGAGCACTTCGTGGACCTACACAACCGGCCGACTCGATCTTGGTAACTGCTGGGGACGCGGCAAGGCCGAACTATCCGCGACTCTCTACATCCGTGAGAATCCCGCACGTGGTCAGGCACGCGTCGAACTCACGGGTCGAGCGGGCGTCTACGGAAAGTTGTGGGGAGATTGGTGTTGGCCGGGCACCCCGGACAATGAGGGCAGTGGTTGGCCCTACAGCGTGAGTGCGAGTCTGAGTGTCACCTTCGATCCTTGGGGTGTCACGGTGTCGGTCCATCTCGGTGTTCCGAACTTCACCATCGGACCCGTAGCAGGCGTCAGAATTCGCGTGACATGAGACGGCGAACGGGGCTAGCGGGCGAGCAAGTTCGCCAATGCAGCCTCGGCGCCGGTTTCACCTTCGAGGTCGTGATGGGTGAGTCGTGACAGGAAAGTGATCGACACTTCGCCGGCTTCGACGGCACCACCATCGGTGTCGATGGGAAGCGGAAGCGCGTCACCGATCTCGAGTTTCACCGAATACGAGTTGGTATGGCCTTCCTTCAACTCTTTGCGTGCCGATGCCATGGCGCGGGGAAGTTCGTGGC
>JBEBAF010000232.1:0-6111 GCA_041159045.1 Actinomycetota bacterium | reverse complement strand
ATCGGCGCGGTTGCGCTCGGCCATCCCAATTCGGGCTCACGTTCTCGGCCGGGGGTGAGCGCGAAGCGCGCGCGTTCGAGCACCGATGAGATCATCCATCGCAATCGTTGGTGAGCCGCGTTTTCGCGCCGAATCGGTGCCGACCTAAACGGCAAGTTGACTGCGCAACACACCCGCGTCGTGCGACGGAGCCATGCACACGTTTCCCGTGCAGAGGTACGCGGATCCGACTGATCGACCCGCGAAGAGGGCTGAATCGTCCTGCTCGCCCCATGCGAGGACGACGTTCGGCCTCCACGCCTCGCGCACCACTTCACCGAACTGCCCGAGTGCACCCGGAATGACGAGTTCGCTCGGACCGACGAGGCGCTGGTGCAGTGCCGCAAGTGCGTTACCGGCTGCACTCGGCGCGCGTCGCATCACCGGGTCGAGCAACTGAAGAATGCGGTCGGCGTGGTTTGCGAATCGTTGCTCTCCGGTGATGGCGGCGAGCCTGAGCAGCGCAGCGGCGGCGAGTGAATTGGCCGAAGGGGTTGCGTTGTCGAGCAGGTCCTTCTGCCGCACGACGAGCCGTTCGCCGTCGTTGGCCGTGGTGTGCAGGCCGCCGAGTTCCGGATCCCAATGGAAGTCGAGCAATTGATCGGCAACCTCAATCGCGTCGGAAGTCCAACGACGCTGTCCCGAGGCCTCGCCGAGGCGGGTGAATGCGTCGACCAGTGCCGCGAGATCGGCGGCGAGTGCCGCGTGGCGTGCGCGGGGGGAGCCATCTTGATGCCAACTTCGGTGCCATCGTCCGTTCGGCGCACGGAGCTCTTTGAGGAGGAAATCCGCATTGCGAAGCGCGGCATCGAGCCAGGCTGGTTCGTCGAACAGGAGTGCTGCTTCGGCGAGGGTCGAGAGCATCAGTCCGTTCCATTCGGTGAGGACTTTGTCGTCGAGAAGTGGACGCGGTCGTGTCGCGCGCTCATCGAACATGGCCGAAAGTGCCCCCTCGATTTCGGAAGGAGGGATGTAAGCGTTGCGTGATTGATGACGCGTCAGGATGTTGCGTCCCTCGAAGTTTCCGCTTTCGGTGATTCCGAACCACTGAGTGACGAGATCGGCTTCGTGCGAGCTGAGAAGACCGCGAATCTCGTTGGGTGTCCACGTGTAGAACCAGCCCTCGTGATGTTTGCCGGTGAGATCGGCCGAATCGGCATCTTCCGCGGAGAAAAATCCGCCATCGGGATGTGTGAGGTCGCGCAGCACATAGTCGATCGTGCGACGTGCGACGCGAGCAAAACGACTTTCACCGGTGGTCACCGCGGCGTGGACGTAGACGCGCGCGAGCAGCGCCTGGTCGTACAACATCTTTTCGAAGTGCGGAACCAGCCATTCACGGTCGACCGAATAGCGGGCGAATCCGCCGCCGAGATGGTCGTGCATGCCTCCGGCGGCCATCGCATCGAGGCTCGTTTCTGCAATCGCACGCGCACTTCCATTTCCGCTTGCGACGTAACTGCGTAGGAGCAGATCGATGTTCATCGTCGACGGAAATTTCGGAGCAGCACCGAAGCCACCCCATTCGGCGTCGAAATTGGCGGCCAAATGGCCCACGGCATTGTCGAGCACGTCGCTTCCGGGCACGGTTGTCGCCGGAGCACTGATCTCGCTGCGCGACAGGGCGTCCATGAGGGCCGTCACATTCGCTTCGACGTCGTCGCGGCGATTGACCCAGACATCGCTGACGGCAGCCATGAGCTGGAGGAACGATGGTTTCGGGAAGTACGTGCCACCGAAGAACGGCTTGCCGTCGGGAGTCATGAAAACAGTCATCGGCCAGCCCCCGCGACCGGTCATTGCTTGTACGGCTTCCATGTACACGGCATCGACGTCGGGGCGCTCTTCGCGGTCAACCTTCACGTTGACGAAGCGTGCGTTCATTTCTGCCGCAACCGTTTCGTCCTCGAAACATTCGTGTGCCATGACATGGCACCAGTGGCATGCCGAATATCCGACGGAGAGAAGGATCGGAACGTTGCGATTGCGGGCAGCGGTGAAGGCCTCGTCGCCCCACGGATACCAGTCGACGGGATTGTCGCGATGCTGGCGAAGGTACGGCGAAACCTCGCCACCGAGTCGGTTCATCGTGACTGATTCATGCACCGATGGCGTGATAGCCACCGTCGACGTGGATCATTTCGCCTGTGGTCGACGGGAAGAAATCCGACATCAGTGCGACGCATGTCTTTGCAACCACCGATCCGTCGTTGACATCCCACCCGAGGGGAGCGCGATCGTCCCACACGTCCTCGAATTTTGCGAATCCCGGAATCGACTTCGCGGCCATCGTACGTATCGGACCAGCAGCCACGAGGTTGCACCGAATCCCCTTTGGTCCGAGTTCGCGGGCCAGGTACCTGTTGGTTGATTCGAACGCCGACTTCGCAACACCCATCCAGTTGTAAGCGGGCCATGCGACGGTGTTGTCGAAGTCGAGACCGACGATCGTTCCGCCGTTGGTCATCAACGGAACGAACGCGTCGGCCAGGGTCTTCAACGAGAACGCCGAGACCTGAATGGCGACCGATACGTCGTCCCATGTCGCAGCCATCAGGTCGTCGCCGAGACAGGCCGCCGGGGCGAAGCCGATCGCGTGGAGTACGGCATCGACACGACCAAAGTGCCCACTGACCGCGTCACGAACCGTGCCGACGTGATCATTGTTGGTGACATCAAATTCGAAAACGGGAGCTTCGTTGGTCAACTTTCGCGCCGTACGTTGTGTGAGCGAAAGGCCGCGGCCGGCGCCGGTGAGAACGACGTTGGCTCCTTCTTCCTGCGCGAGTTTCGCCACGCCGAAGGCAAGCGATGCGTCGGTGAGGACGCCGGTGACGACGATGTTCTTGCCGTTCAGAATTCCCATGTCACCGACGGTAGTGCAGTGCGAACGTGCCGAAGGGGGTACGTCTATGCAATGCTCACAAGGTGACTGTGCAGGGGATGAGCATCGGGGTTCTCGGAGGAACGGGGCCGGCGGGCATGGCCGTTGCGGCTCGACTCGCTTCGGTGGGTTATCCGGTGGTCATCGGATCGCGCTCGATCGAGCGTGCCGCCGAGAAGGCCGCAGAAGTTTGCGCCGCGTGGCCCGACATGGCTCTTGACCTTCGCGGCGGCACCAACGAAGACGCCGCCGATTGCGAAGTCATCGTTCTCGCGACGCCGTGGGACTCGGCGGCCACCACGGCACGCGAGCACGAGGCAGCCCTCCACGGCAAGGTCGTCATCAGCATGGCGAATGCGCTCGTTCGCGTGGGTCACGAGTTTCAGCCCCTGGTTCCGCCGCGTGGCAGCGTTGCCGCCCACGTTCAGGTCGCGGTGCCCGGCTGTCACGTTGTTGCCGCTTTGCATCACTTGCCGGCAAAGGAACTCAGTCATCTCGGCGAGCCCATCGACAGCGATGTCTTGATCTGTTCCGACGACAAGGCTGCACTGCGTGTCGTCAGCGACATTGTCGAGCGAATTCCCGGCTGCCGTCCGCTCGACGCGGGGGAGCTGTCGAATGCGACCGCAATCGAAGCGTTCACCGCGGTTCTGTTGCAGTTGAACATTCGCTACAAGACACGGGTGGCGCCACGCTTGAACGGAATCAAGGGAGACCCCCGAAAGTGATGCGGTTGTACGACACGGCGCGGCGCGAAGTCGTGCCTTTCGAGCCGGGACCCACGGTTTTGATGTACACGTGCGGAATCACTCCGTACGACGCGACTCACCTTGGTCACGCTGCAACATTTCTCGCCTACGACATCCTTCAGCGTCGGCTGATCGACCTCGGCCACACGGTGAAGTGCGTTCGCAATGTCACCGACGTCGACGACCCATTGTTCGCAAAGGCCCGAGAGCTCGGCGTGCATTATCTCGATCTAGCAGCCGGAGAAGAAGCACGATTCGAAGCCGACATGGCGGCACTCGAAATGTTGCCGATGCACAGCACGCCGCGTGCCTCGTCTGCGATCGCCGACATTCGCGGCTTCATCGGCATGGTGCTTGACCGCGGCTTTGCCTACCAGGCCGGTGGCAACGTGTACTTCGACGTGAGCAAGTTCCCCGACTTCGGTTCGATCTCGCACTATTCGCAAGAGCAGATGATCGAATTCGCCCGCGAACGTGGTGGCAACGTCGACGACCCGAACAAGCGGCATCCACTCGATTTCGTTCTTTGGCAAACGAGCACAGGTGACGAACCTGCGTGGGACACCATGTGGGGTGCCGGGCGACCCGGTTGGCACATCGAATGTTCCGCGTTGGCTCTTCGTGAACTCGGCACCACGATCGATCTTCACGGCGGTGGGTCAGACCTGATTTTCCCGCACCACGAATGCGAGCGAGCGCAGTCCGAAGCCGCGACGGGGGCGCCTTTCGTCCGGCACTGGATGCACGTGGCCATGGTGTTCATGGACGGACACAAAATGTCGAAGAGCCGTGGAAACCTGGTCTTCGTCGACGCGCTGCGACGCGAGTGGGATCCGCGGGTCATCCGCCTGGGAATCGTCGCCCACCATTACCGATCGGAGTGGGAATGGAACACGAGCATCATGCCCACCGCCGCCGCGCGTTTGACGACCTGGGCAAACACGACCAACGGGGGAGCCGGTTCCGCTGTCGCGAGTTTCGAACTTCTCGATTCCGTGCGTGATCGGTTGGACGACGATCTGGATACACCGGGGGCCCTTGTTCTGATCGATCGTGCCGCAAGCACCGGCGTCGATGTCACCGCGGCCGCTGCCCTGCTCGGGATTGACCTTCTGCGACCCGTTTAGTGCTGAAAGATGCCCGTCGGAGGGCACAAAAACGTCATTTGCTTTTGACAAGAAATCTCTTTCGCATTCGCACGAGGGGATCTACCCTGACGCCATCGTGGACGCGCATCAGGAAAATGCTTCACCGCAATTTGTCGGTGCCGGTGCGTTGCAGCGTCGCGTCCGACGCGTGGCCCGACCGGTCATCACGTCGATGTGGCGCTTCGATCTCGAAGGATTCGACCGACTGCCAACAGCCGGTCCCGCGATTCTGTGTCCCAATCACATCAGTTTCCTTGACAGCGCATTCCTGATGATGCTCGTTCCGCGGGCGATCAGTTTCGTTGGCAAAGCCGAGTACATGGACTCGTGGAAGACGCGCCATCTGTTCCCGGCAATGGGAATGATCCCGATCGATCGATCGGGTGGAGACAAAAGCACTGCGGCTCTCGACGCTGCCGAACATGTCTTGCGGCGCGGTGAACTCTTCGGCATCTTTCCCGAGGGGACCCGTAGTCGCGATGGAATGCTGTACAAGGGCCGCACCGGTGCGGCACGACTCGCGCTGAAGGTCGGCTGTCCGATCTTTCCGGTCGGAATCGTTGGCACCAGCGCGATCCAACCACCCGATGCGGTGTTGCCGCGCGTGAACTTTCCGCGATTCAACCTTCGCTGTTCGATTCGCATCGGTGAGCCGATCGATGTCTCGCGATACGCCGATCGCGAAGCCGATCATTTGGTTCTTCGCGAGATCACCGACGAGTTGATGTTCGAAATCCGTGAACTCACGGGTCAGGAATACCGCAACACGTATGCGTCGAAGTCGAACGCGGCCGAAAAGAACGGGAATGCAGCGGTTGTCTCGCCGTAGACTTCCCCTGCTATGTCGACGCTGACAATCAAACTCCCCGACGGTTCCGCTCGAGATCTTCCTGCGGGGTCCACGGCGGCCGATTTGGCGGCATCGATCGGATCACGCCTCGCCAAGGCGGCCGTGGCTGCGGTCGTGAACGGATCCGAAACCGACCTCACCGCGCCGCTCGTCGACGGTGCCACCGTCGCAATCGTCACCGCCGACACCGATGCGGGGCGTCACGTGCTGCGTCATTCGACCGCGCACGTATTGGCTCAGGCCGTCACCCAACTTTTTCCCGGCGCCAAGTTTTCGATCGGTCCTGCGATCGAAGACGGCTTCTATTACGACTTCGATCTGCCTGATGGTCGCACGTTCTCGGAGACCGATCTTGCCGCCATCACCGACCGGATGAAGCAAATCGTCACGGCGAATCAGCCGTTCGTTCGCTCCGAGGTTGGCGTCGACGAAGCGTTGCGC
>JBEBAF010000231.1:0-3174 GCA_041159045.1 Actinomycetota bacterium | reverse complement strand
CGACACCCACGCGATTTTCCATGCTCATGATTTCCCCCGTTCGATTTGGACGTCAGAACCCTAGCCGTCGGAACAATTCGACGCCGAGGTCGTCGATCGAAACCCTTACCTGTTCGGTCGTGTCGCGTTCGCGCACCGTCACGCAGTTGTCTTCGAGGGAATCAAAATCGACCGTCACGCAGAGTGGCGTGCCGATTTCGTCTTGGCGGCGGTAGCGGCGACCAATGGCCTGGGTTTCGTCGTAATCAACCATGTAACGCGAGGACAATTCGGTGAAGATCCGCTTGGCCAACGGAGTCAGCGTGTCCTTCTTCGAGAGTGGCAGAACGGCAACCTTGTACGGAGCCAATCGCGGGTGCAGTCTGAGAACCGTGCGGGCCTCGTCATTGACGATGTCTTCGTCGTACGCGGCCAACAAGAAAGCCGCCATCGTGCGGTTGGCACCCGCGGCGGGCTCGACGACATACGGCACGTAACGTTCGTTGGTTGCCTGGTCGAAGTAGTCGAGTTTCTGGCCCGAATGGTTTGCATGCTGGGTGAGGTCGTAGTTCGTGCGCTGAGCAATGCCCTCGAGCTCGCCCCAGCCCCAGGGGAACAAGAATTCAACGTCAGCGGTACCGGCTGAATAGTGGGAAAGTTCGTCGGCATCGTGGTTGCGGATACGCAGCATTTCGCGCGGAATACCGAGGTCGACGTACCAGTTCAAGCGTTCGTTGCACCAGTACTCGTACCACTTTCCACCCTCTTCGGGTGGCACGAAGAATTCGAGTTCCATCTGTTCGAATTCGCGGGTGCGGAAAATGAAGTTGCCCGGCGTGATTTCGTTACGGAAGCTCTTCCCCACCTGCGCGATACCGAACGGTGGCTTCTTGCGACTGGTCTGCAAGACGTTCGCAAAGTTGACGAACATTCCTTGCGCGGTTTCAGGGCGCATGTACACCTCGGCGCCCGACCCTTCGACCGGACCCGCGAACGTTTTGAACATCAGATTGAATGCCCGAGCCGACGTGAACTGACACCCCTTCTGACCCTGGGGACAATCACGGGTTTCAAGATGATCCTCACGGAAACGGCGCTTGCAGACGGTGCAATCGACGAGGGGATCGCTGAAGTTCGCCAAATGCCCACTGGCCTCGTACATCTGCGGCGGGCCGAGAATGGCGGCATCGATGAGCACGACATCGTCGCGCATCTGAACCATGGTGCGCAGCCATGCATCCTTGACGTTCCGCAACATGAGTGAACCAAGCGGGCCGTAATCGTACGAGGACCGAAATCCGCCGTAGATCTCGGCACTGGGATACACGAATCCTCGGCGCTTGGCGAGATTGACGATTTGGTCGAGATCTTTGGCTGGCATAAGGAATACAGAGGCTAGTCGTGACGCTCGAACATCCCCACTGACTTCAATCGGCGCTCGCAATGGATCTCGATCGCCCGTGTGGCAATCTGCGTCACCTCGTGCGTACCTGACGTTTCGGGTTCGGCCAAAGCAGATGCCAATCGACCCCCGAGTATCCGCCTCATCAGGTCGAGGGCTCCCGGCGAAACCGAGGCACCTGTTCGGCAGTTTCTGCACTGAACACCACCGGCCACCGGATCAAATGCAACGATCTCGGCGGCTTCTCCGCAAACGACACACTCGTCGAGTTGTGGGGCGAGACCCTCGGATCCGAGAAGCTTCAGAAAAAAGGCAGCCACGATCAACGGTGATGCGTCGCGCGCCAAGCTCCCGAGTGCGCCGGTCAACATCGCGTAGATGTGAGGCACCGGCTCTCGATCGATCGTCATCTGATCGACCGCTTCGAGCATCGCCATGCCTTGTGTCATCTTGTCGAGGCTCACGCGTAGTCCACCGGCGCCAACGACCGTGTCAACTTGCGAGACAACGTCGAGTTCACGGCCCCGATAAAGCAGTACCGACACCTGACTGAGAGGCTCCAATCGCGAGCCGAGACGCGAGCGCGTCTTTCGCACACCTTTGGCGACGGCACGGACTTTGCCGTGTTCTTCCGTCATGAAGACGACGATTCGATCTGATTCGCCAAGCTTGTACGTTCGCAGTACGACGGCGTTGTCGCGGTACAAACTCATGCGTCGATGCCACCGAAGCGACGATTGCGGCGGCGAAAGTCGTCGACGGCCATCTGTACGTGTTCGCTTGTGACTTCGCTCCACGGGATGTCGAGAAACACGATCTCGCTGTACGCCAGTTCCCAGACCAACGATGTGGGGAGCGTGTCAGGCGGACCAAGTACCACTACCAAATCGGGCTCGACGTCCGCGGGCGCGAGAAGCGCACGCGCCAAGGCCCCCTCCGAAGTCGTTGCATGGACACCGACCAGCTGCTCGTCGCGATGAAGGCGATCGACCACTTCCGCGAATCTCTTGCGTCCGTCGGCATCGGACCTCACGATCACCTGCACTCGCCCTCGCTGGTGGCGCATCGCCTTCTCGAGCGACAACGAAAGCTCCGGGGATGCCTCACGACCACGCAGCGGTACGAGCGTGAGCCACTTCACGCCTTCGGGCTCGACGGCATCCACAAGCGCCGAGATTCGACGGCTCCAATCCGATGCTCCGAAAGAAGACCATTCCTCGAGTGATCCACCTGCCACAACGACATGCGCCAGTGGTTCGTCGGATACCGCAGGATTTGCGAGAGCGCGGCGAAGCCGGATTTTGACGCGCTCTTTCAGGCGGTTGATCACGACTCGATCTTGCCATGTTTCGGTATTCTGACCGCGTGCAGGATGCCGACGCCGCAAGCAAGAAGCTTCACGTCGCATGCATCATGGATGGCAACGGACGTTGGGCACGGCGCCGGGGCCTGCCACGCACGGCCGGACACACGGCAGGAGAAGAAGCCCTCGCCACCATCACTCGGGCCGCTGCGGCTCGAAATATTGGCTGGCTCACCGTGTTCGGATTCAGCACAGAAAACTGGATTCGTCCCCGCACCGAGGTCCGTCACATCCTCTCGATGCACAAGCGCCTCTTCGGCCGTCTCGACGAACTCAATGAGAACAATGTCCGCGTCAATTGGATTGGCCGTCGTTTTGACGAACCGGGCAGCAGAACGCCGGCTTTCGTTCAGCGAGCGATACACCGCGCGATCGAAGACACGGCGAGCAACACGGGGATGGTTCTCACCGTTGCATTCGACTACGGCAG
>JBEBAF010000230.1:0-5262 GCA_041159045.1 Actinomycetota bacterium | reverse complement strand
CGTTGAGGAGGAAGTTAGTGAGGTCGTCGCGCGGATTGTCGATGTGGTCCTGCACCTGCTTTGCGATGTAGGCATCGAGTTCCTGGAACGCCTGAATACGTGCGCCCGGCTCGAGATTGATTGCCTCGAGGACGTTGTGCACGAAGCCGCGGAAGAGTTCGCCATCTTCGGGCGGGAAACCCAGCATGCGCGCAATGACATTGACGGGAATGTGCTGCGCGTACTGAACCGCTGCATCGATGACGTCTTCGCCCTTCATCTTTTCGATGAGTTCCTGACAGAGGCGACGCACTTCGGGTTCCCAATTGTTGATGACCGGCGGTGCGAACGCGGGCAACAAGATGCGGCGCGCGTGCTGGTGGAAGGGCGGATCGGACGTGATGGGCGGTGCGCCGCCGATGGGTGCAGGCGGTGCATCGGGATTGTCGGCGGGCTTCACCGTTGCAACAACGACACCGCGACTCGAAAAGTGATCGGTGTCGTAGGCGATTTCGTGGACGAATTCGTGCGTGGTGGGCAACCACGTGCCGCGATAACGATCGGTGTGGGCAACGGGGCATGTGCCGCGCAGCTGGTCCCAGATGTCGTGCGCATTCTTGTTGTATTCGGGGTCGGCGTGATCAAAGTCTGTTGCCCAATCAGCAACCGGCCCGTAGATCGAATTTTCGTCTAGATAGGTCATCGTTCGTCCTGCCTTCGTCTCCGGATTCAAGGGAGGAACCCCCGGTCGGCTGAGTCAGGCGTCACAGCCGATGAGGTCAGGTTAGTGCCGGTGAGACAAAATTGCCGCATGCGTCTCACTTTCGTGGTCCTCCTTCCTCCGTCGGAGGGCAAGGCCGAAGGAGGTGCCACTCGTACCAAGTGGGCTGTCAGTTCGGGGGCCTTCGGGCGCGAACTGGGACCGATGCGCAAGCAGGTCGCTGAGGCCCTGGTCAAGGCGAAAGGCGGCGATGCCAAATTGCTGGGTGTCTCGGGCAAACACCTCGACCGGGCGCAGGCCGCGAACCGTGCTCTCGTCGGCTCACCCACGTTGCCCGCGGCCGACCGCTACACCGGCGTGGTGTGGGACCACCTCGCCCTCGCGGGAATGACCGCGACGCAACGCGGCCGCGCACTCGACCGCATCCTCGTACCGAGTGGTCTGCTCGGTGTCGCGTTGGCCGGCGATCCGGTCCCCGACTACCGGCTGAAGATGGGTGCGCGCGTTGCATCCCTGGGCGGAACCATGGCGAAGTGGTGGCGTGACGCCGTGAGCGAGGCAATCAACGCTTACGCCGACGGTTGCATCGTGATCGACATGCTTCCGGGCGAGCATCGCGCTGCGTATGCGCCCGACCTTTCCCGAATCAAACGGCACGTTGCCATCGACCTCGTCACTCCGCAGGGCAAAGCCGGCGGACACGATGCGAAGGCCGCGAAGGGTGCCCTCGCCCGACACATCCTGTTGTCGTCGGCAACGATCAAGAACGTCGACGACCTGAACGTGATCATCGGAAACTTTTCGGATCAACGGTTCCGTGTTGTGACGAATGTCAACTAGTTTCCAGCGACATGGAACTGCAGTTCGCGACCATTTGGGAATCGATCGCCGACGTCATCGGTGATGCACCGGCCGTCACCCAGGGCGACGTGACGCACACATGGACCCAGTACGAAGATCGTGCGGCACGCCTTGCGCAGGCAATGACCGATGCGGGCCTCGGGCCGAACAGCAAGGTCGGTTTGTACCTCTACAACAGCAACGAATATCTCGAAGCACACTTTGGTGCTTTCAAGTTGCGTGCCGTGCCGGTGAACGTGAACTACCGGTACCTCGACGAAGAGTTGTGGTATCTCCTCGACAACTCCGATGCCGAGGCTCTGTTCTTCCATTCATCACTCGGTGATCGCGTCGCGCGAGTCGTCGATCGCCTGCCCAACTTGAAGTTGATCGTCGAAGTCAGCGACTCGACCGACCATCACGTCGCACGTGCCGTGGCGTACGAAGACGTCATCGCGGGCCACGATCCGATGAAGCGCATCACGCGCAGCGCGACCGATACCTACATGCTCTACACCGGCGGCACCACCGGTATGCCGAAGGGCGTGATGTACGAAATGGGCTCGATGGCCCAAGGTTTCATCACCGGGGGTCTTCCACTGATTGGTATGACTCCTCCTGCAACACCCGCCGACTTGCCGGCAACGGTAAAAGGAGCGATCGCGTCGGGCACCACCGCCGTGTCGGTTCCGAGTTGCCCGCTCATGCACGGAACCGGCATTTGGATCGGCGCGATGATGCCGCATTGCGGCGGTTCTCACGTGGTGACGATGCGTGCACGCAGCTTCGATGCTCGCGAACTCCTCGACACGGTCGAAGCCCGCAAGGTCTCGATGACCGTGGTTGTGGGCGACTCGTTCGTCAAACCGATCATCAAGGCAATCGACGAGGCCCGGGCCGGCGGTCGAAACCATGATCTTTCGAGCCTCAAACTCATGCTGTCGTCGGGCGTCATGTGGACATCCGAAGTGAAAGAACAACTGCTCGAACGCGTCGAACATCTTGTCCTCGTTGACGCGATGGGTTCATCGGAAGGTTCGATGGGAACGTCGATTTCGATGAAGGGCGTGCCGCCGCAAACGGCGAAGTTCTCGCAAATGGCAACAACCAAAGTCTTCACCGATGATGATCGCGAAGTTCAACCGGGATCGGGCGAAATCGGCAAAGTGGCAGCTGGTGGCACCGTCCCGATCGGGTACTACAAGGATCCGGAAAAGTCGGCACGTACGTTCCGCACGATCAATGGAGTCCGCTACTCGTTCCCCGGCGACCTCGCGATGGTGGCCGAAGACGGCACGCTCATCTTCCTCGGGCGTGGCAGCCAGGTCATCAACTCGGGTGGCGAAAAAGTGTTCCCCGAAGAGGTGGAAGAAGCCGTGAAGCGCGTGCGGGGCATTCAGGACTGTCTCGTCGTCGGCCTCGACGATGAAAAGTTCGGCCAGGCCGTCACTGCCGTTGCGTCGCAAGTCGAAGGTTCGGGTGTCGACGAGGCAACCGTCATTGCGAGCGTGAAGAATCAGCTTGCCGGCTACAAAGCACCGAAACGTGTCGTCTTCGTTGCGTCGGTACCTCGCGCACCGAACGGCAAGGCCGACTACAAGTCCGCCAAAGATCTGGCGATCAAGAACCTGTCGTAATCAGTTTCTCGCGCAGAAAAGCGATGACACGCTCGACGCCAAGTTCTTGACGCTGCTCGGTGAGAACTGAGTGGTCGGATTTCTTCGTCGACGGAAACTCGACGGCGATGAATGAATCGCCGAGCAACGTGCGCAACGACGTGAAACGCTCGCCCACCAATTTGTCGCCGGTGAAGCGCAAGCCAAGGACCTGACAGCCTTCGGCTGCACGATTGGCAATGACGACCGCGTCGTCGGGCGACAGGTTGAGGTCGGCGCTGCGCCCTCTACCAATTGCGAACGGCAGCGACGGCTGGGAAAGCACCGGTGCAACCATGAAATCGTCGAGCATCATGCCGAGCGCGAAGCCGCCCGAGAAGCACATCCCCACCGCACCGATGCCGACTCCGCCCACCTCTTCGTGCAGATTCCGCGCAAGCGCACGGAGGAACGCGATGGCCGGCGACGTTTGCTTCAACGCCATCGTCGTGAATTCGCGCGACACGCACACCTTCGACATCGAACTCATGATGTATCCCTGTGATGGCTCACGCCCCACTTCGCCAACGAGCAGTGGCATCACCACCGTGAATCCCGCTGCCACCACTTCTTCTGCGAAAGCGAGAACGCTCGGCGTGATTCCGGGGATTTCGTGGACGAGCACGACACCCGGACCGGAGCCCTTGCGGTAGGTCGTGTGCGTGAATCCGGCGGCGCTGAATTCGCCGCGCTGCCAACCTTCCAATTCGGTTGTTGCAGAATTCGCCATGACTCCCCCTTTTTCGATCGAGGGCCTACACGCCGTGTTTCAGCGCCGTGAGTGCCGACTCGACGAGTAGTTCTACACCACGACGCAACGGTGTCGGATCGAAGTCCTGCTTGCCCATCGCCCCGTGCACATAGCGCGCGTAAACGCCCTCGCTGATCACGGCAAGACGCCACGATGAAAATGCGACGTAGTACCCGATGTTGTTGCAGTCGCGGCCCGACTTTGCCGAATACATGTCGACCATTTCGCGGTACGTGGGAAAACCCTCGAGGCCCGACGGATCGTTTTCTCGCCGCGCGGGTTGCCCGGGGTCGCTCCAATACACACCGAGGTAGCCGATGTCGGCCATCGGATCGCCGAGAGTGCAAAGTTCCCAATCGAGTACCGCTGCAATGCGACCCTTGGACACATCGGACAAGCAGTTTCCGAAGCGATAGTCACCATGTGCGATGACCGTTCCGTGCTGCTGGGGAACGCCGGCCTTCAACAGACGTTCGACTTCATCGATCTCGGGAAGTTCTCGCTGTTTGGAGTTCACCCATTGCGTACTCCAACGCTTGATCTGCCGTTCGACGTACGAATCACGCTTTGCCAAATCACCGAGACCAACGGCATCGACATCGACCGCGTGCAGATCGACCATCACATCGATGAGGTGCTCGGACAGGGCACGTCGGGTTTCGGGCGATACATCGCGAGCCTTCGCCTGACCGTCGAGCACAACTCCGTCGACGAAGCTCATGACGTAGAACGGAGCATCGTTGACGGATACGTCGGTACACAATCCGAGCGTGCGAGGTACGGGGACGGAGGTCGTTCCAACGGCGGAAATGATGCGATGTTCACGAGCCATGTCGTGCGCGGTTGCAAGCACGTGACCGAGCGGCGGCCGGCGTAACACAACCGTGCGGCCATTTGTATCGACGACTCGATACGTGATGTTCGAACGCCCACCCGCAATCATGTGGAACGAGAACGGAGCACGAAGTCCGTCGATGTTGTCTTCAAGCCAACGCGAGACGCGGTCTTCGTGGATCACGCGACGAGATTAGTGGTGCGCAGAATGATCGGCGTCAGCCGGGGCGCGTGATGCCCACGACGCGTTCCCACGGCACTGCGCCAACCTTGACCACGTCGCCACGGCGTGGAGCATGGACCATCTTCCCGTTGCCGATGTAGATGGCCACGTGGCCGATCGGCGTACGACTGAAGATGAGGTCGCCCGGCTGGACTGCCTGAAGCGGGATGCGCGGACCCATTTGATACTGGGCGCGTGAATAGTGCGGCAGAGAAACGCCCGCTTTCCCCCACGCGTACAGCGTGAGGCCCGAACAGTC
>JBEBAF010000229.1:0-4190 GCA_041159045.1 Actinomycetota bacterium | reverse complement strand
CCCGCCTTCTCACAAAGGTTGGACGACGATCCTTACTTGATCGTCACCGAGATCTTCTTCGTGGTGGTCTTCGGCTTGGGAACCTTTGCCGTTGCCGGCGGCGTGATCTTCACCGTCAACTTGCAGGTTCCGGCCTTCAGGCCCTTCACCTTGGTCGAGGTCAACACCGAACACACCGTCTTCGTTGTTGAAGTGGCAACGATCTTCGACTTCGCAACAACCGTGACGCCGAGCGTCTTCAAAGCCGACAATACGGTTGCCGTCTTCTTCACGCCGACGGTTGCAACCTTCGCTGCGGTTGTTCCGCCCGTTGTCGTTGTTCCACCTGTCGTGGTTGTTCCACCGCTGGTCGTCGTTCCACCGGACGCGGTTGCACCGCTCTTCACGGTTGCCTTGAACGCACCGCCAGCTGTACCAACGGCCAACTTGACCCCGGTTGCAAAGGCGCGAACACCGAAGGTCTTCACGCTTGCCGCGGCCACCTTGTCGCCCGATTGGTTCGGCAGTTCCAGGTCGGGCACTGCACCAGTGTTCTTGCCGGTCGACGAGTTGTTCACTTCGACGATCTGATCGGTTGTCGGAGTCACCGAGGCCGGCGGTGTTGCCGTACCGGCCGCAACTTCGCTGCCCTTCAGACCCATGTTCGTGAAGCTCGTTTCGATCGACTTCACATCGCCGTTTCCGGAACCAACCGCAACGGTGACGTCGCCCGTCGTGGCGTCAGCCTGCACCGCAAGTGCGGTCGTCGACTGACCCTGCGGTGCGGGGTTGTTGCCGGCGGGTGCCGTCGAGGTCTTCAGTTCGAAGAACTTCGTTCCGCCGTCGATCGACATGAACACGCCGGTTGAACCAGCAACGGCGATCAAACCTGTGTCGCAGTCAACCTTCATCTCGGTGTACGTGCCCGAGGTGGTTCCCGTGGCTGCGTGCGCCGGAGCCGAGGTCACCGCGCTGATCTTGTAGATGCCCTTACCGGACACCGAGATGAACGCCGTGTCGGCAACCTTCGTCGCCGAACCCGAGGGGCAGTACTGGATGGCATTCACGCCGGCCGTGTACGTGCCGCTTCCCGTCACCGAAGTGACGCCCGATGCGCTGACCTCTGAACCGAAGTACTTGATGCCACTGATCGAGGCATTGCCCGTTGTCGCGTCGACGCTGAGCGAAACGAGCGCAACCGAACCAGCCGAGGTTTCGCAACCCGTCGGGCCAACGTTGCCACTGCACTTGTTCACCGACATGAGCATCATGTCCTTGCCGGCCACACCTTCGATCGCTGACGTAATGGTCTGACCACCACCGGAAACGAAGTTTGATTCACTCAGCGTTGAACCAGAGGGGTTCACTGCCTGGCCGAAAGCGAACGACTTACGCGCAGCGGGATCCTTGGCATCACGTTCCGCAGCGGTTGCCGCGAGTTCATCGCCCATGTCGAGCTTGCCTGACCCGGTTGTCGTCTTGAACGACTTCACCTGCAGAAAACCCGAACCCAACGAGAAGGTTGCGGCAATGTGTTGCACGCCACTGGCTCCGTTCCACCAGTCAAGTGCGCGACTTCCGCCCGCACCGAGCGTGCTGAACGACGTACCGCCGTCGGTTGAAATCAATGTCCGACCACCACCGGTCTCGGTCATGCTCAGCACCATTTTCGAGCCATCGGTTGAGTTCGGGTCGTAGACCACGTCGGTCACGTTCGGGCCTGTCATACCCGTGACAGCCACACCGCCCGTGGACTGTCCCTTACCTGCTGTCGCGAGACCGTTGAGCAAATTATCGACGCTCGGATTTGAGTCACCGAATTGAGGGCGGAACGATTCGGGCTTGGCACCGTCGTTTGCAATGAGTGCCGACTTACGAACGCCGAATTTTCCGTCGCCCGAGATCGACACCATGTTGCCCGTCGTTGCGTCGACACTGAAGTTGAAACCTGCATCGAATGCAAAGCCGGTGTTGTTGTTCGCGCCGCCCATCGGAAGCAGTGCGATCTTGCCCGCCGCCACCGAAGCCGAACCCAGACTCAGCGAGCCACCCGAAGCGTTGTAGATGAACTCACATTGGCCAATCGTTCCGACAACTTCGGAACCGAACAGAACTTCTCCGGCGCCGGGAACATCGTTTGCGATGGATCCAACCAGAGCGGCCGAGCCATTCTGACCACATTTGCCCTGAATCGAACTGAACGTAGACAGGTTGAGATCGTTCGCTTGGTTCGTCCCAACGAGAGCGTTCGTCGCCGAAACATCCCACGTTGTGCCATTGAAAGAGCCGACGGTGAACGACGTCGATCCGTCCCCGCTGTGCGTCATGAACGCTTGCGGCGTTGGTCCACCAAGGGTGCTCAGTTTCACAACCGTGCTCCCACTAGTAGACATTGTGTGTGCGTTCAAGGTCGCGACGTTTTCGGTCGCCGCAGCCGCTGTGACTGCGGTACCCGTCAACGTCAATTCGGAAAGTCGTGTCGACGTCGCATTGACCGCAAGCATGTACATACGACCGCCGCTTCCCACGGCAAACGCAACTTGGTCGCCAGCGGTGTAGTAACTCGCACCGATTGTCGACGTGACGTTGTTGAAGGTCGGAGGCGTCGTGTCGTTCTTGCTGTCTGGAACTACAGCGGCATAGAGCGCGGTATCGGTTCGAACGAAGATGATCGAACTATCGCCACCGGTTCCACCGTGCACCCAAAAGTGTTTCTTGTTCTGACTATTGATGGTGTTGTAGTTGTCGATCTTTGACCACGTATTGCCATAGGTGCGCGAGAAATAGAGACCCGAATTTGTCTGTACTGCAACTTCGCCCGGAGCTGCAGAAGTGAAGATCTCACTTGCGGTGTCTTGCGGCATTGCACCGGCTGCTGCGCTTGTGGCCTCGGTTGAATCAGCATTCGTTGGTACCGGCGACCAGGTTCCGGCGTAGTCGGTTGTGCGCCACACCGAGGGCTGTGCATCAGTGGTTGCGTAGAAGACACCGCTGTCAGCGTCGGCCGCAAGAGTGCGGACCTGGCCACCAAAGGCGTTGGAGTAGCTGAGCTTCGTCTTGGTTGAAGCGGTGAGGGTCACCGACGTAGCAAGGGAATCAACGACCTTCGTGGCGAAGCCGGGAGCTGCAACAACGAGGCCGACACCGGCGTTGTCGACCGAGACCTTGCCGGTCGAGTCGGCGATGGCGCTGTCGATTGCGTCGCCGTCGCTGTTCAACACCGCGACCATGGCCCGCGGGATGGCGGTTCCATCGGCACCGGTGATGGTGATGTCGACGTTGGCGGCGTGAGCCACCTGCGGTACGGCAAAGAGGCCGAGAACGGCAAGCGAAGCCGTGGCGGCAATGGTGCGGGTGAATCTACGGAACATGTCCCCTCCTGGATCGGAAACCCAAGAACAGAGTAACAGGGCTGAAGATCGTTCAAACCGATTGACGGCGTAGTTTCGGGGTATGGCAGACATCAAGGTCACCGCGGATCCGCGCAACGTCGGGCTTTCCCCCGAACGCCTCGTCCGACTCGACAACCACTTGAAGACGTACGTCGACGACGGCCTGTTGCCGGGTTGGGTGATTGCTGTGGCTCGCCGCGGCCAAGTCGTCCACTTGTCGACGTACGGTCACGCCGATGTTGACGCGGGTAAGCCAATTGCCACCGACACCATCTTCCGTATCTATTCGATGACGAAGCCGCTCACATCGGTTGCCGCGATGATGTTGTGGGAAGAAGGTCGCATCGACCTCAACGATCCGGTGTCGAAATACATCCCGTCGTTCGAGAACATGAACGTGTTCAAGCGCGGATCATCGACTGCGCCGGTTCTCGAGGGCCTGACCGAGCCGATGCGCGTCTGGCATCTCCTCACGCACACGTCCGGGCTGACGTACGGATTCCTCATGACCCACGTCGTCGACGAGATGTACCGCAAGGCGGGTTTCGAATGGAACGTTCCTGCGGGCAAGAACCTCGAAGAAATCTGCGACATGTTGGCCGAACTTCCGCTTCTCTTCCAGCCCGGCAGCGAATGGAACTACGGCATGTCAACCGACGTTCTCGGCCGTGTCGTCGAAGTTGCATCGGGAATGCAGTTGAACGAATTCTTCGAAGAGCGCATCTGCAAACCACTCGGCATGGATGACACCGCGTTCTGGGCTCCCGAAGACAAAGCCGACCGAGTTGCAATGCTGTACGCACCGATACCCGGAACGAA
>JBEBAF010000228.1:0-6295 GCA_041159045.1 Actinomycetota bacterium | reverse complement strand
TTCTTCGATTTCGCGTTCGAGAGAAGCCAAGGAATGCTGGACGACGCCGGGCAACGAGACGATCGGTTGTGGTTCGTCGACTCCTTCACGAACGAACAGAGGCGCGATCAGGTCATTCGTTGAAAGACGGGTTTCGGCAACGAGCTCGCGCATCGCAGCCGACGATCGCAAACGGCGGGGACGCGACGCGGGAAACACGCGCTCATGCTACGGGCTGAGCGCGGATCCAAGGGCGCTCACCAGACCCTCGACCGTTGGCTCTTCCGCAACCGCGCTGACGACGAGACCGACCTCTTGGGCCACCGCAGCGGTGACCGGACCGATCACCACGACCACGCCGCTGAACTCATCGGCCACCAGACGTGCCCAGTTTCGCGCCGCGCTTCCCGATGCCAACACAACCGCATCGGCGTTCAGCGCAACACGCAAATCTTCATCGTCCGGTGCTGTATCGACGGTGCGGTACACGTTGCAGCGCCGAACGGCCCATCCCTTCGCGGCGAGCCCAGCCGACAGCGTTTCGTCGGCGAGGTCACCTTGCACGACGACAACCAGCCCGGCCCCTTCGGGGAAGTCATCGACCAAAGACGCAGCAGTTGCGCGATGCGAAACGAACTCAACGGAGTGTCCGATGGCGTCGGCGGTAGCAGTGCCCAACGCTGCGATTGGTGGGAGCGCACAACCTTCCTCATGAAGGATCGACACGACGCGTGCACCGTTCGGTGAAGTGACAACCAGCCACGAAAGTTCATCGGCTCGTTCGAGGAGCAGCCGGAGTTCGGCGACACCCGACGGAACTTCGACGATGTCGATCATCGGAAGGGTGATCGGCTCGGCACCCTGATCATGGAGAGCTGACACAAGCTCGCCCTGTTGATGACGCGGACGCGTAACGACAACACGTGCGCCAAGCAGTGCGGGATGCGCAGGCTCCGACATGGTCAGCGGCCTGCAAGTTCGCGACGGGACATTCGCGCCAGTTCCGCTGCAACAAGAGTTGCGTTGTCGGGATCCGAAACGTCGGCTTGCATCACGATCGATGTGACGCGACGTGACGCGGCCGGGTCGCCGCTTGCAAGAAACGTCGTGAGTACTCCGTCGGAATCGACATGGGCACCAACGGGCAAGGAACAACCGCTGCCGAGAACCGCGAGAAACGCGCGTTCCGTCTCGACTGCCAACCGCGTGGGCGCGTGATCGATCGCCTCGAGGGCTTTGCGCACTCGTGCGTCGCCGAATCGATACTCGACAGCGACACAGCCCTGGCCGACCATCGGAACGAAGATCGTGGGGTCGAGATATTCGGCCACGCGATCGGTCAGACCGAGAACCTCCATCGCGGCGATCGCCATGACGATGGCTCCACCCGAAGGAATGCGTTCGAGTCGCGTTCCGATGTTCCCGCGCAATTCTGTGAAAACGATGTCGGGTCGCTGCGCATGCAGTTGAGCGCGACGCCGTACCGATCCGGTTGCCACCGTTGCACCATGTGCGAGTTCGTCGAGCTTCGCGCCCACGAGACCATCGCGGGCATCGCGACGTGCACACCATGCCCCGACGACGAGCGTTGGGTCACCTTCGGTCGGCAAATCCTTTGCGGAATGTACGGCCACATCAGCCCGACCATCGATCACCGCTCGTTGTACTTCCTTCACGAAGACGCCCTGGCCGGCCATTTGATGCAGCGGCACGTCGGCGCGCACATCGCCGGTACTTTCGACGAAAACCAATTCGCATGCCGCGCCGGTTGTGCTCGTCAATGCCTCGGCAACCACCTGGGCTTGGGTGCGCGCCTGCGGGCTCGGTCTTGTCGCAATGCGAATCGTGTCGGACATCGTCAGATTCGCGCCACTGAGTATCAGTGCAGATCGAAGAGATCGCGCAATGCGTCGGAGAGACGTTCACCTTGCGGTGTGCCCGCGTTTTCTTTCAGGCGCACCGAAGGTTCATGGAGCAGTTTGGCGAGAATCCCTTTTGTGAGGGTCTCGACAACTTCGCGCTGTTCAGGAGTGAGGTCGGCAAGTTTCTTCGCATGACGTTCGACTTCGGTCGCGCGAACTTCTTCGGCCGCAGCATGCATTGCGGCGATGAGGGGTGCCGCTTGTCGCGCCATTGTTGCAAGCGTGTAGGTCTCGACTTCTTCGGCAACGATGGCCGAAACCTTGGCGGCTTCGCCTTCGCGTTGTTCCACACCGCTGCGCACCCAATCGCGGAGGTCGTCGAGGTTGCGCAACTGAACTCCGGGAATCGAGCCAACGGATTCTTCGACGTCGCGCGGCACGGCAATATCGACGATGAAAAGCGTACGGTCGGCACGTTGCGCCATGATCGGTTCGATCGTGTCGTGGTCGAGAACGAAGCTGCCCGCGCCGATGCATGTCACGACGACATCGGTTTCGAGCAATGCATCGTGAAGGTCGGTCATCGGACGCGTCGAGGCTCCGAGACGCTCGGCGAGATCGCGGCTGCGCGACTCGGTGCGGTTGATCACCGTGACCTCGGTCGTTGAGTTCATCGAAAGGGCGACCGCCACGCCTTCACCCATCGCGCCGGCGCCGACGATGAGCACCTTGCGGTAGGCGAGCGTGCCGAGAAGTTCGCGTGCCATTTCAACGGCGGCAAAAGAGATCGACGTGGTGGAACGCGAGATGCCGGTTTCGCTTCGCGCACGCTTTCCGGTTTCGAGAGCATGGCGGAAGAGCAGATTCAGGGTGGTGCGCGCAGCACCAGCGGACTGTGCAGCGGACCATGCCTCGCGTACCTGGCCGAGAATCTCGTTCTCGCCGATCACCGCAGAATCGAGTCCGCACGCAACTTCGAAAAGGTGACGAACGGCCGCATCGTCGTGCTGGCTGTAGAGATGCTGATGCAGTTCATCGCTCATGAGGCCACCGAGCTCACAGAAGAACTCTGCAATGTCGTCGTACGCGGCATGGAATTTTTCGGTGACCGCGTAGACCTCGGTGCGATTGCACGTGGAAAGAACCACCGCTTCACGAATGTTGTTCTTCGACGAGAGAGCGTGGAGAGCCTTGGGCATCGCCTCGCCGTTCACGGCGACGCGCTCGAGGACCCGCAGAGGGCTCGTTCGGTGATTCACACCGATGACCACGACCGACATAGCACTCCTACGCTATGCGCTGACGCCCCGTGCCGGGGCAGTTGCGGCCTCGCCGGCGGCCGCTCCGCCGGCCCGTTGCTGCTCGTAATAGCTGAGAATCTGCAATTCCCCGGCCAAATCGACCTTGCGGACCGAGACTCCCCGGGGGACGGACAGCACGACGGGGGCGAAATTGAGGATCGATCCGACGCCCGCGCGGACAAGGCGGTTGGCGGCCTCTTGGGCCGTCTCGCCCGGGGTGGCGAGAACGCCGATGCTCACATTCTTGGCTTGCACCACCTGGGTGAGATCGTCGAGGTGACGCACCCGGGCTCCGCCAACGACTCCGCCGATCTTCGTCGAATCGGTGTCGAACACGCCGACGATCGAAAAACCGCGTTCGGTGAAGCCTCCATAATTCGCAAGCGCCTGGCCGAGGTTCCCCGCACCAACGATGACGATTGGCCAATCGTGGTTCAGACCGAGTTCACGCTGTATCTGGTACGTGAGGAATGCAACGTCGTACCCGACACCTCGCGTGCCGTAACTGCCGAGATAGGAAAGATCCTTGCGTACCTTCGCAGCATTCATTCCGGTGAGTTCGGCCAACTGGTCGCTGGAAACCTGATGGGTCGCGTCATCCGCGAGTTCACCAAGAACACGCAAATACAGAGGAAGCCGCGACAGGGCAGCTTCAGGAATGCGGCGGCGGCGGGAGGGGTCCGGCACGTCGCCCACGTTATGCCCCCGCGTGCCGTACCAGAAAGTCCGCGACCCCATTCCCGGGTCACGCGTGACCGAAAACCACACGAGCTATAACCTGCGATCGATGAATGGCGGCGACTCGTTGGCTGCGGCTCTTGCCGCCACGGCTTGCCTCCTTGCCGGTGCCTTTTGTCTCCTGACTGTTGATCGCTGGCTTCGTCGACGGGCGCCGCACGACCTCGCGTGGTCCATCGCCATGGGCCTCTTCGTCGTCGGTGCCGCATCGATGTGGTGGGCCGAGAGCCGAGGGTGGAGCAGCGCCAGTTTTCGACTCTTCTTTCTCACCGGTGCGGTACTCAACGTGCCGTGGCTCGGTCTCGGAACCGTCTACCTGCTTTTCGGTACCCGAATCGGCCACGTGGTCCGCACGGGCCTCATCGTGCTGTCGGGTTACGCAACCGGAATCGTGACGACGGCGCCGATGCGTCGTTCGGTCGACGCGTCCGAACTACCAACCGCCAAAGAACTCTTCGGTGCCGTTCCACGCGTGCTGGCAGGCGTCGGCTCAGCTGTCCCCGCGCTGGTGATCATCGTTGGTGCGGCGTGGTCTGCGATTCGGGTTCTTCGCGGACGCGTTCCCGCGGTCACCAACACGGCACGGCGTACCGCTTTGCGACCACGCATGCTGGCGCTCGGAAACATTTTGATTGCCGTTGGCGCGATCATCCTCTCGGCCAGCGGAACGCTTGCGGGCCGTCTCGGGAAAGACCAGGCTTTTGCCGTCACCCTTGTTGTCGGTATTGCGGTCTTGTTTGCCGGATTCGTCGTTGCGTCGAACGCCGTGACGATTCGCCGCGGAACGAGCAGCGTCAGTGCAATGCTCGGCGCAAGACCTTCCCTGTCGCATTGACGGGTAGCTCCTCGACGAACTGCACCTTGCTCGGGCACTTGTAACGCGAGAGTTTCTTTCGGGCGTGGTCGATGACAGCATCCTCATCGAGATACACGCCCTTCTCCGCAACCACGTAGGCCTTCACCGCCTCGCCGGTGTGCGGGTGCGCAACGCCGACCACGGCGCATGCCTGAACACCCGGTTGCTTTGCGATGACCGCCTCGACTTCCGCCGGGTACACGTTGAATCCCGAAACGATGATGAGATCCTTCATGCGATCAACGATGAAGAGATTTCCGTTGTCGTCGGCAACCGCGACGTCACCTGTACGCAACCAACCATCGGGCGTCAGAACGCGACCGGTGGCTTCGGAATCATTCCAATAACCAAGGAAGACATTCGGGCCCTTCACCCAAATTTCTCCGTCGTCGCCCGGCAACGCATCGTCACCGTCTTCGTCGACAAGACGCACCTCGACATCGCGCAACGGAACACCGATCGAGCCACGTGGCGTCAGCACGTCTCCGTTCGTCACGAGTCCGGTTGTCACAACGGGTGATGCTTCGGTGAGGCCGTAACCCTCGACCAGCGCAACACCACACTTGGTGAACAGAAGTTCCGCCATGTCTTCGGGCATCTTCGCCGCGCCCGTTACCGCGAGACGCACCGATTGCATCGAGTCGTGATCGACGTTCGGCATCTGCGCCAGGGCCGACCACATCGCGGGCGCTCCTGCGACCACGGTGATTCCACGTTCGGTGATCGTTTCGATCGCACTGCTGGGATCGAAACGCTCGACGAGAACGATCGTTCCGCCGCTGGCGATCACACAATCAAACATCACGTTCAATCCGAAGATGTGGAACATCGGAAGCACTCCGAAGGAAATGTCGTCGGAGTGCATCGGTGTCGCGGCAAGCGTTTGAGAGACGTTCGACAAGAGATTTCCGTGCGACAACATCGCGGCGCGCGGAGCACCCGCCGTTCCACTGGTGAATATCAGCACCGCGAGATCGTTCGGATGCACCACGGCTTCGGGAATTTCGGCACCCGTCGCAACAAGATCGTCGAACGACACGGCGCCCGTGATTTCCGCCGACGGATCGGAAACGATGACGTGCTCGACCGACGGCACGTGATCGGCTGCGAATCGTTTCCACACCGGCATCGCGGAGGGACCGACAACGACGACCTTTGCCGACACGTCGTTGATCTCGCGTTCGAGTTCGTCGGCGGTGACCGCCGGATTGAGAGGAACCGCCACGGCCCCCATGCCCACTGCGGCGAGATACGCCACGGCGAAGTGCCGACCGTTGGCCGCAAGCAGTGCAACGCGGTCGCCACGATTGACTCCGATCCCCTGCAAGCCACCACGGAATCTGCGAATCTGCGACAACAATTCGGCGTATGTAGTGGGACGCCCGCGACTGATGATTGCAATGCTGTCGGGCGCATGGCCGACGACGATCGACGCAAGGTTGTCGCTTGTTGCCATCTTTCCCCCGGTTTCCCCTACAGCATGAGGAGCTGCACGATTCCGGCAACGAGGATGACGCCGAGCAACAGCGCGATCGTCAAGGTTGTGGCCGGTCTCATGG
>JBEBAF010000227.1:0-2980 GCA_041159045.1 Actinomycetota bacterium | reverse complement strand
ATGTCCGACTCCGGAATGTCAATCGACGACGATGACGATTTTGATTTCGACGAAGACGACGGTCAGCTGCAGTTTGATTTCGCCACCGACAACGGCGACGACGCGGTCGACTTCACCGAGTCAGCCGATGGTGCCGATGCCGAAACGTTGATGGAGGAAGTCGAACAATTCCTCCGCGACCAAGACGGTCGCTGAATCACACCTCGCCGTTGCCACGCCAAATTGGTGCGCGTGGTTGATCGAATGATGCAACGTGATCACCGCCGTCGAGCGCGTTGAACGCCATCGGACCCCACCACTGCACACCCGCAGTGCGTTCGGGAAGTGCATCTCGAGTGAACCACCCGACATCGGATGTCTCGAGAGGGTGTCCGCTCAGCGCGCCGCCTGTGGCGCGACACTGGAACAGCAGCATGTACATCCCGAATCGCGAGAATCCCATGCGCATGCCGTCGACGACGCCGAGGAGCCTGACCGCCTCGCATTCGATTCCGGTTTCTTCGTGCACTTCTTTCAGTGCAACTTCGGCCGGCGAATAGCCGACGTCGGCCCAACCGGTGGGATACAGCCACACGCCACTGTCGCGGCGTTGGACGAGGAGAATTTCCCCGCGATCGTTCCCGACGATTGCGCCAACCGCCACTTTCGGAGTGACATAACCAGGAACGCCCTCACCGATACTTTCCATCCACTCCTGAACGAAGTGATCCTGTTCGCGACGTACATCCAGCGCATCATCGGCGGCGGCCTTGATGTCGGCGGCGACGTGGAGGACTTCCTCGTAGCGTTCGCGTTCGTAGAGACTCTGGGTGAAACCCATACCGGTTCGCGCGATGGCTGCCAGCGCCTCGCTCCAGCGCAGCAGGTCGCGGGTGAAATCCTGAGGTCCCGTGTCGCTCACGAAACGAACACTAGTGGGCGCAGTTATTGCTTCGACACGGAGAACAGCAACGCCCGTTCGACTTCGGCACGATGTGCGACATCGGTCAGCTTGCCGCCGGACGACGTACGAACATAGAAGGTGTCGACCACCTCGTTGCCAAGCGTTTGAACCCTGGCGTGGCGGATGTCGAGCCCCATGTCGGCAATCGTTTTCGCGATGCGGTGAAGGATCCCCACTTTGTCGGGCGCACGAACTTCAATCAACGTGCTGTTCGACGATGCTGCGTCGTCGAAGCGCACACTCGGCGGTGCCGGCGGAATGGCCGTGAGTACACGTACCGACTTGTACGTTTCGGCACGTTCCGCCAGTCGGGCCTCGAGTGCGACTTCATTGCGCAAGGCACGTTCAACCGTGTCAACGACTTTCGCCCATTCGATTGTCCGATCAGCCGGGGGCTGAACACGAAACTCTGACGCAGCCATTCCCTGTTCGTCCGAATGGGCCTCGGCACCAAGAACGTCGAGACCGTGCAGCGCCATGACACCCGCAACCTTGCTGAATGTTCCGGGCATGTCGGGGCTCACGACGATGATCGAGTTCTCGGTTGTGCACGATGCAAAGCGACCATCGGCCATCATTTCGAGCACGTCTGCATCGGGGAACAGCTTCCAGGTCACGTCGCGCACGTCGCCACCACCGAGGACGTGCTTCACGCGATCGGTGAGTTCGGCAACTAGCCCCGACTTCCAATCGCTCCATGCGGACACGCCCGTCGCCTTCGAATCGCTTTCGGTGAGGGCACGCAACAGCTCGAGCGTGAGTGTTGAACCGAGAATCTTGGCCACGCCGGTGATGGTTGCATCGTCGGAAAGGTCACGCCGTGTTGCCGTATCGGGCAACAACAAGTGATGTTCGATCAACGCTTGCACCGTGGCCACGTCATCGGAATTCAAACCCATGCGCGGACCGATGGTTGCGAACATTTCGACACCGACGTCGGTGTGATCACCGGGATAACCCTTTCCGATGTCGTGAAACCATGCGCCGAACATCAAGAGGTCGGGGCGTGAAACAGTATCGGCAAGTGCTGCGGCATTGGCAACCGTTTGCCAAAGGTGACGATCAACCGTGAAGCGGTGATACGCGTTGCGCTGGGGCTTGCTGCGAACCGGTGCCCACTCGGGCAAGACCTTCGTGATGAGGTCGCGCTGGTCGAGCGACTCGAGAACGGGAATGGCCCGTTCGCCTTCGAGCATCAGCGCGATGAAGTCATCGCTTGCTCCCGCCGGCCACGGATCGGGCCAGGTTGGCGTTTGTTCGCCGAGGCGGTTCAGCGAATCGCGTTCGATTCGCGCACCCAGACGTGCTGCGGCAGCGGCAACACGCAAAACCAGTGTCGGGTCGGTTGCCGGATCAGCGGTGTCATCAAGGTGCACTTCACCGCGCACGAGCTCGACACCGGGAGCCAGGCGCCGATTCGGTTCGTTCGCGTTCGCCGGCGGGTCGATGCGTGCCCACGCCTCGTCGGCGATCCATGCGACGCTACGACCGGCGGCGGCAATTTCAGCCATCAACTTGTCGGCATCCTTGAATCCGAGAAGTGCCGCAACCGCATCCTGGTCTTCGAGTCGCAAGATGTCGCCGGACCGTCCGGTCGACTTGTGGAGGGCGACGCGCACCGCAAGAAGAATCTCGTTTGCGCGACGTAGCTCCTGTTTGTCCCCACCATTCAGAGTGAGACCGGCTTCAACCGCCCACCACAACGCGTGGATGTCACGCAGTCCTCCGAGTCCCTCTTTGAGATTCGGCTCGAGGAGAAATGCAACTTCGCCCGCACTTGCATGACGTTCGATGACGCGTTTGTGCACGTCGCGCAACGATTCACGACCACGACTGCGCCAGCGTTCACGTGATTGATCGATCACTTCCCTCGCCAGATCAGCATCACCGGCGACGATGCGCGAAGTCACCAACGCCGTTGCCGTATCGAGATCGCTGTCTCCCAACGCTTTGGTTTCCTTCGGCGTGCGCACGGCGTGGCCCACCTTGAGTTTGAGATCCCACAGCGGGTACCAAATTGCACTCGCAAAGTCGTCG
>JBEBAF010000226.1:0-6089 GCA_041159045.1 Actinomycetota bacterium | reverse complement strand
TCGAACAGCAGACGTTCGAAGTTCGACGACACCTGAATGTCCATGCTGGGGCTGAGTGTGGGTACGACGTCGCGCGCGCGCATCTCTTGTGTTTCGAAAAAGCGGGTCAGAATGTCGTTTGAGTTGGATCCGACGACAAGCTGTCGAATCGGCACACCCATCCGTCGAGCAATCCAGCCGGACAGGACGTTGCCGAAATTTCCGGTCGGAACGCTGAAGGAAACGCCGCGATCAATCGATTCCCCGTTCGCAGCGATCTGCTGGATAGCGGAGAAGTAGTACACAACCTGCGCCATGATGCGCGCCCAGTTGATCGAGTTCACTGCGGACAGTCGATGTCGATCACGGAATTCGGCGTGGTTGAACATCGCCTTCACGAGGTCCTGACAGTCGTCGAACGTGCCGTCGACGGCGAGCGTTTGCACATTCGGAGAATTGACCGTGGTCATCTGTCGACGTTGAACATCGCTGACCCTGCCGTGCGGATACAGAATGACGATCTTCACGCGCGAGCAATTCTTCACACCGTCGATCGCGGCACTTCCCGTGTCGCCGCTCGTCGCACCGACGATGGTGATGCGTTCGTCGCGTGCTTCGAGAAGATGATCGAAAAGTCGACCGAGGAACTGAAGCGCCACGTCTTTGAATGCCAGAGTCGGTCCGTGGAACAGCTCGAGCATCCAGTGACCCTGTTCGAGCGGCACGAGCGGCGTGATCCGCGGATCACGGAAAGTCGAATACGCAGAAGCGCACAACGAGGCGAGATCTTCGCTTGAAATTTCGTCGCCGATGAACGGAGACATCACGTCGGCAGCCAACTTCGCGTAGTCGGCAGAAATTTGTTCGGGTGCCTGTGGCCAGGATTCCGGAATGTAAAGGCCACCGTCGGTTGCCAAACCCGCCAGCACCGCGTCGGCAAATCCGAGAACGGGCGCGGCTCCGCGCGTCGAGACGTAACGCATCGGCAGGAACCTACCGACCAACGACGCGGATGAAAGCACCCGAACGCTTGACGACGTTCAACTTCGTGAAGTCGGCGAGGCACTGGCGAACATCGGCTTCACGCGCTTCATGCGTGATGAAGACGAGACGGGCGTTCTCGCCGATGCCCTCTTGTTCGGCCGTGCGGATACTGACTCCGTTGTTCGCGAAAACACCCGTGATCGTGTGCAGCACGCCCGGCTGGTCGACCACCTCGAGCGGCAGAAGAAATTCGCTGGATGTGTCGTCGATCGCCGTGAAGACGGGCCGCGCGAAGGAGCCGAGCATGGCGTGCGTACCCTTCTTCAGGTTGACCGCGGCATCGATGACGTCGCCCAACACTGCGCTGGCCGTGGGGTCGCCACCTGCACCACGCCCGTAGAACATGAGCGAACCAACCGCGTCGCCCTCGACGAACACGGCGTTGTACGCCTCGCGCACACTGGCGAGAGGATGCGTGTTCGGAACCATCGCGGGGTGCACGCGTACCGACAATTGACCGGTTGCGCCGTCGCGTTCGGCGATGGCAAGAAGCTTGATGACGTAACCGAGGCGATGCGCCACCGAAATATCGGCCGCCGTAATCGACGTGATTCCCTCGCGGTGCACGTCGCCCGCCCGCACATCGGATGCAAATGCAATGCTCGCGATGACCGCACACTTTGCCGCGGCGTCGAATGCTTCGACGTCGGCGGTGGGATCGGC
This sequence comes from Actinomycetota bacterium, assembly GCA_041159045.1. GTDB lineage: Bacteria > Actinomycetota > Acidimicrobiia > Acidimicrobiales > Ilumatobacteraceae > F1-20-MAGs119. The sequence continues at coordinate 4,403 of JBEBAF010000226.1, read as the reverse complement.
TTCCGCAAACCCGAGACGCTGTGCTTCGGCAAGAACGTTCGAGTAATCGGCGCCCTCTTCGGTCATCTTCGTGAGGATGAAGTTCGTGGTGCCATTCACGATGCCCATGACCCGACGAATCGACTCGCCGCGGAGGCTTTCACGCAGGGGGCGAATGAACGGGATTCCGCCGGCAACCGCAGCCTCGAACAACAAGTCGACGCCCGCGGTGTCGGCCACCCGGAATAGTTCCGCGCCGGCTTCGGCGAGCAGTGCCTTGTTCGCAGTGACGACCGGCTTGCCCTTGCCGAGAGCCGCCGTAATCGCACCGCGAGCGGGCTCGATTCCGCCCATCACCTCGACAACGAGATCGACCGCAGGGTCTTCGACGACTGCGTTCACATCGGTGACGATTGCTCCTGCGGGAAGGTTGACTCCGCGCGCACGCGCCACATCACGAACCGCGACTTTGGTGATCTGCAGAGTGATCCCGGTGCGCTGGGCGATGGCCTCGGCACGCTGATTGACGAGATCGACCAAGGCCGCCCCGACGTTTCCGCACCCGAGCAGACCAATCCGCACAACTTCACTCACCCCCCCAACGCTACAAGGGTTCTCGGCGCGCCACGGTGCGAGTTTTAAGCGTTTTCGCGCCGAGATACACGGCTACGCACACACGTCGACATGAAACTCGATCAACTCAGCACATTCGCCGATGAACACGGCCTGCTCAGGAAGAGAGACTTGGTACCTCGTCACCTCAGTTCGTCGTCGTGGTCCCGAGCAATCCGGCTCGGGCAGCTCGTGACGATTCAGCCCGGAGTAGCAGTGGTGCGCACCGCCGCGCGGCCCGAACTTCAGCAAGTCGCGGCTGCTCTCCACGCGAGTGGAGACGACGGAGTCGTCGGTGGGTCGACTGCAGCCTGGCTACATGGAGTGTCGATTCCTCTCACTACACCCATACACATCATCACCCCCACGCGCCCGCGGCATCGGGCGATTCTTGGCTCGATGCTTCATCGACCAACTTCAATCGACGACCTTGAGATTGAAGTTCTGCACGGACTTCGCGTCACCGGCCCATTTCGCACCCTTCTCGATACTGCAGCGTGGACACCAGCGTTCGCTTCGCACGTCTTCGAGCACTTCTTGGTTCACGACCGATTGACAGTGACTTCGACGTGGCGAAACTTGTTCGTCCATTCACGTCAGGGACGGCCCGGAATCTCGACCTTACGAACGCTTCTTCAACGCTGGTCGCTCGATACCGAACAACCCGAAAGCGTTCTCGAGGCAAAGATGCTCAGTCTGTGTTTCACCAACTCATTGCCGGCATTCGAGTTTCAAGCACCCATCGGACCGTATCGAGTTGATTTTCTTTGGCGCGAGCAAGGAGTTATCGCTGAGTGCGATGGATTTGCGTTCCACGGATCCACCAGAGATCAGTTTGAACACGACAGGCGGCGCGATGCTTACTTGCAATCACTTGGCTACACCGTCTGGCGGTTCTCGTTCCGGCAGATCGTTTCGGAGGCGCAGCTCGTCGGCAATCAATTGCGTTCCGCTTTTCGGCGCAAATTCGATTAAAGAACGCACGGTGGCGCGCCGAAAACCCTGGGGAGCACTACGGTTTGGGCGGTCTGATGAAGCGATTCTTCCTTGTCTTTTCCCTGCTGGGCGTGGTTGTTCCTCAGGTCGCAATGGCCGAGGGAACCGCGGGCCAAACCCCCGCGGCGATCCTCGTGTACGGCCGCGGAAACGGACACGGCCGCGGCCTGAGTCAATACGGAGCGCTGGGCTGGGCAACGAAGTTCGGCAAAACATGGCAAGAAATTCTTGATTTCTATTACGGCGGCACGACGTTGTCGCAACTCACCGACGTCGATGCAGGCCTCTCCCCCGGTGGAAACATTTCGATTCGTCTCACAACTCTCGACGGGCGCCAAACCGCGGTGCTGTCCGACAACGCGTCGCTGACCCTGACGAACGATCCGGTTGCCGGACGCAAATGGGCGGCACTCGTTGCACGCGAGATCACCGGAACCAAGGGTCAATATCGCGTTTGGGGCAGCACCGTTGCGAAATGCCCGAACGCCGCGAAGACCCCGGAAGAAAGTGGTTTCGTGCAGGTGGCCGATGTCAGCCCGACCGCGAGCTTCAGTACGCCTCTCTCCGTCGACGCAACTACAGCTGTCGTACCCAATGACATGGTTGGTTTGTGCGAACCCGCGGGAAGCGTTCGCTACTACCGGGGAACGATCACGGCGATCAACGGAACCGACGGCGAGAACCGCACGATCAACACATTGAAAGTCGACGACTACCTGCGCGGCGTCGTCCCGCGCGAATCACCGGCAGCTTGGGGGGACATTGCGAATGGTGCGGGCATGAACGCACTGCGTGCTCAGGCCGTGGCCGCACGGTCGTATGCGCTCTCCGCCAACGGCTATTCGTACGCGAAGCTCTGCGATACGCAGGACTGTCAGGTTTATGGCGGCGCCGCATTGCGCGACAAAGTGGACGGCAAACTCGCCGCACTCGAGGACATTCGCACCAACACCGCCGTCACCGACACGACCGGCTACGTGATGCGCGACGCGAAGGGCAAGGTCGTGCGCACCGAGTTCACTTCGTCGAACGGTGGTCGTACGGCGGGCACAACTTTCCCGCTGAAAGTCGACGATGGCGATGTTGCAGCCGATTCGTCGGACCTGCGGTGGTCGACCGTCATCGCGAAGTCGACGATCGAGAAGAAATACCCGGAGATCGGCGTGTTGGTATCGGTGGTCACCACCCACGATGGTCTCGGTGGCGAATGGAACGGATACGCCACCAGCGTCGCAATCAACGGCACCGCTGGTACCAAAACGCTCACCGGATGGGAGTTCCGTTCGGCCTTCAGCCTGCGTGCACCCTGGTACGAAACTTCCGCAATCTTCGGCGCCGCGATCGACGCATCAATCGTCGGTTCGCTTCTCTTCGTCGGCGACAGCGTGGGCGAAAGCGTGCGAACGGAATTCGAGAGCATCGTGATGCCCGCATACCCAACGGTGAACTTTCAGGCGGTTTCGGGCCGCTGCATGGTCGGCGCAACGTGCAGCGGACAACCCGACGGCCTCACGGTCATCAATACGTTGACACCGGAGCAAACTCCGGCCATTGCACTGGTTGAACTCGGCTACAACGATTCATCGATTTCGTACGGCGCGGAAGTCGACCAAGTGATCGCCGCGCTTTCGGCACGCGGTGTGCAACGCATCATCTTCGTGAACATGTCAACACGTCGTGCGACCGCAGATTACGGAACGATGAATTCGGTCCTTGCCAATGCCGCGGTTGCGTACCCCAACGTCACGGTTCTCGACTGGAATGCATATTCATCCGATCCGGCGGAATGGCGCTGGTTCGTCAAGGACGACAACGTTCACCTCACCACGACCGGCCAGACGGAGTTCGCACTCTTTCTGCGCGCGCAACTCGATGATCTCCGCGCCAAGGGGCTTCTTCCGCTGACCAATTCGCCACTGAACTTCACGGTCGGCCTTCCCCTGAAAGAAAAGGACGCCGGCAACATGGTGCGCACGCTGCAAGTGGCGCTGAACAAAGCACTCAACCTGAGGAAGAAGGCGATCAAGCTGGACGGCATCTTTGGTGCCACGACCAAGAACCGGGTGGTCAAGTACGAAACGATGATGGGCATCGCCGTTGACGGCGTTGCCGATGACGCAGTGTGGAAAGCGCTCGGCCTCGACCAGAAACCTCAACTGTCGGTGCTCAAACCCGGCACTCGGCACGCCTCGGTGAAAACCGTGCAAGCAGCGCTCGCCCGAGTCATGAAGGTTTCATTGCCTGCAACCGGCTACATCGACGCAACAACGACGATGAGGTTGAAGGAGTTCCAGAAGCGGATGAACCTCCGCCCGAGCGGAGTGGTGAACAGGCCTACTTGGCTCGCGTTGATGACGACTTCAGCTCAGACGCCGTGATTCCGAAGCGCTGGCACCACGCTTCGTCGCTGACCATCTCGGGGTAATACGCGCGGTACTCGCGCTTCAGGCGCGGGTACTCGCGACGGAGGCGCAACAGACTGTGACGCAACGCGCGCATGTCTGCCCAGAACCTCTTCGCATCACGATCGAGGACGAATCCCTCGTCGAGGCGCGGGTGACGATGCAGAATGCGTGTACTGCGCGTGGCCAAACCGACGGCACGCGAGTTGATGGGGGCAACCGTGGTCTTCTTCTTCTTCAACATCCACTTCGGGAGGATGTAGCCACCGACGAGCGGCACGGCTGCGATGAAACCCAAGAGGCGAATCGGCTTCGGAATGCCGGGAGGAACTTGCAGTGCCGCGAGTTCGGGCGACAGCGTTCCGGCCTTTTCTTCCGGACATGTGCGCACCTCGTCGTGCATGGCCGAATGGT
>JBEBAF010000225.1:0-5140 GCA_041159045.1 Actinomycetota bacterium | reverse complement strand
GAAGGACTTCCAATGTGAAATCGGTTTGCCGTACTTCTTCTCAATCGAGGGAAAATACGAAGCGGGTCCAGTCACCTTCTTTGCAGCCATGTGCTCATCGTAATTCCGATTACGGAATGCTTACTGGAGGGCGACCAGACCTGTGCCGATATTCTTGCTCCGTGCGATTCCTCTTTGCAGTCATTGCTAACCGAAACCAAGCAGTGACGGCGAATTTAGATGAGATGACCGCAATCAATTCGTTCAATGAAAAGATCGAGGCTGCGGGCCAGAGAATTCTCGCCGTGGGTTTACAGGACCCTTCCTCAGCTGTCGTGTTTGATAATCGCAGTGGTGCAGGAATAAGAGTCAACGGTCCGATAGTTGATGCCGATGACTTCATGGCGGGTCTCTGGGTTATTGAGGCTCCGTCAGAGATCGCTGCTCACCAGCTTGCAGAGGAAGCATCACGCGCATGCAATCGACGGATCGAAGTACGCGCAATCCTGTGAAGCCTCGATTCAGATCCGCCTTGGATCTGAGATAACGCCTGCGATGGCGAGAACGATGTCATTCGGGTATGCACCGAAGTTGTCGTTCCACGTTCCCGCAGCAGCCCACACAACGTCATATTGCATCATGTCCGAATCAAGAAACACACGAAGTTTTGCGCTAAGGCCAGAGGGGGAACGACACTGTTGTGTTTGTAAATCTGTCACGCAGGAAACCTCACATCACGACTAGGCAACATGAAAGAATTGGCTGATGCTGCATCTTGACCTCGTGACGATCGTGGTCGACGACTATGACCGTGCTATCGACTTTTATGTCGGGATACTCGGCTTCGTGCTCACTGAAGACAGCGGACTGACGAGCGAAAAGAGATGGGTCGTCATACGACCGAGTCTGGGGAGCGCGGGTTTTCTCATCGCTAGAGCCGACAGCGCCGAACAATCTGCAGCAATTGGTCGTCAAACCGGCGGCCGAGTCTCGCTCTTTCTTCACACTGATGACATCGACGAACAAATACGCCTTTGGTCCTCCCGCGGAGTCAAGTTTGAAGGGGCTCCTCGCACGGAGTCGTACGGCCGAGTAGTCGTATTCGTCGATATCTACGGCAATCGTTGGGACCTCATCGAACCCCAAGAATGATGATGGCTGTCGTACGCGATTAGGCGCGCTTCAGGTCGGCGACGACGCCACCAGCAACACGCACTATGTCGTTCGGGTTTGCGCCGAAGTTGTCGTTCCACGTTCCAGCTGCCGCCCACACCTCGTCGTACTGCAACAAGTCCGAATCAACGAACACGCGAAGTTGTGTTGTGTGGCCGAACGGAGGCACGCCTCCGTTGGTTTGTGAAACCTATTTGTGGTGGTCCCTATCCCTTTCCACCACAGGCTCGCCACACGAGATGAGCAGTCCGGTCAGCCCAATCTTTCGGTGGCTTCGTCCCCGCAACCGCCATCGCATACCACGAACCGGTCACGAATGTTGAGGCAATCGCCACGTCGGCATCCCCCGGCAGCAACCCCAACGCAATGCCACGTTCGAGGCACGCCACAACTCGGGACCGCCGTGGCTTGACCAACCTCTCGCGATACACCCGGCGGAACTCGGGATCGACATCCTCTTGCAGCATCACGCCGGCTAGAGCCAGCGAGGACGCGTCGACGATGCACTCACGGAAGTGGGTAAGTTCGGCTATGAGATCCCGCAGTGGCTCGCCTGTAACCACCGGTGGCGTGGTTTCGGCCAGGTCAGCAACAGCCGCGACGGCGAGACTCAGCTTGTCGGGCCATCTTCGATAGAGCGCCTGGCGCGTGCTTCCAGCCTCGTCGGCAATTGCCGCAATCGATAGACCCGACACCCCGTGAGCAGCCAGATGCCGGCGTGTCGTCTCGAGGATGGCGGTATCGATCTCGCAATCACGGGGACGACCTGCGCGTGCGGGAGGAATGGGCACGCCACAAATCTTACCCGACGTGTCTGAGATACGAGACACCTCTGTGTTGTTTTTTCCGAACCCTGTGGCTAGGGTTCCGTTTGTTTCAATACATAGTTGTATCGGAAAGGAAATGCCATGCCCGCAACCGTCGACACATTGACCCCCAACAAGAGGGTCCTCATGATCGTGTCCAACCCCGCCGTCTCCGGTCAGACCGGATGGCCCATCGGCTTCTGGTGGGCCGAAGTCACACACCCCTACTGGGAGTTCGTCGAGCACGGCTACGAGGTGACCGTCGCAAGCCCCGATGGTGGTCCGGTGGAGGCCGACGGCTTCAGTGACCCTGAGCACGAGTCGGGATACTCGGCCCACGACATCGTGAGTCTCGGATTCAAAAAGAGCCCCGTGCATTCCGCACTTCTGCAGAACACACCTCGGCTCCGCGATGTCGACCTCTCCACTTACGACGCGATCTTCCTAGCCGGTGGCCAAGGACCCATGTACACCTTCCGTGGGAACGCAGACGTGTACACGGCGTTCGCGCACTTCTTCGACGAAGGCAAGCCGGCCGCGGCTGTCTGCCATGCCACCACAATCCTCGTCGATGCACAGGCCGCTGACGGTTCTCTCATCGTGCGCGGCCGCACCTGGACAGGGTTCGCCAACGCAGAGGAGCGCTACGCCGATGAGTTTGTCGGCCAGAAGATTCAGCCGTACTGGATCGAGGATCAGGCTCGTGCCATGAACGACACGAACTTCATCACCAACGGGATATTCAAGCCGTTCGCAGTTCGCGATGGGAATCTCATCACCGGACAGCAGCAGTACTCTGGGGCGGCAGCGGCACGTCTCGTCGTCGAAGCACTCGGAATCTGAGGACAAGAGCATGCACATCGCAATCGTTGGCGCCGGGCGCGTGGGGCGCGCCCTGGGGAGTCGCTGGTCGCAGGTTGGCCATGACGTCCATTACGGAGTACGCAATCCAGACGACCCGAAGAACGCCGATCTCTCCACACGGGGAACCGTGAAAGAGTCGCTCGTCGGGGCCGATGTCGCGCTCATTGCACTTCCCTGGGCCGCGACTCGCGACACCTTGTCAGCGTTTGATTTCGGCGACACGGTGTTACTTGACGCCACAAATCCACTGGCGGCGAGCGCGCGCGAGCTGGTCGCCGATTCCGACCTGTCCGGAGCGGAACTGGTCCGCGATTGGTCCCGATCGTCACGCGTGGTCAAGGCGTTCAACACCACCGGGTCGGCCAACATGGTGAACCCCGACTACGGCAACGTCCGCCCGATGATGCCGATCTCAGGTGATGACGACGCAGCAAAGCAACTTGCCATCGGTCTCGCCAATGAGATTGGTTTCGACGGATTCGACGCCGGGCCACTCTCGGCATCTCGCGATCTCGAGCACCTCGCGATGCTCTGGATCCGTCTCGCATTCCCGCTTGGCAACGGCACCGACATCGCTTTCTCGTTGCTGAGACGGTGAGCGCTACTGGTCATTTCAGGCGCCCGGTGCGGATGCGCGACCGGGACGAGAGCCATCGCGTCTCCACGCCTCTGGAGCTTCTCTTCGACCTGTGCTTCGTTGTTGCAGTCTCGACCCTCGCCTCGCATCTGCACGACGGATTGGCCGCCGGCCACACCCGGAGCGCCCTGTTCGCGTTCGCCGGATACTTCATGCCCGTGTGGTGGGCATCGATGGCCTACACCTGGTATGCAACCGCGTTCGACAACGACGATGTGCCGTTTCGCCTCCTGACCTTGTCACAGATGGCTGGCGTGCTTGTTCTCAGTGCCGCACTTCCCAGCAGTCCCGGCGAGTCATCAACGGCATTTGGATTCACGTTTGTTGCAATGCGCGCACCGATGGTCTTCCTGTGGTTGCGGGCCGCAAAGTGGGACGATTCCCATCGTCGCTTCGCTCTGCGGTACGCAGCGGGAACGGTCGCCGCCATGTGCGTGTGGTCGCTCGGCCTCGCTTTTGGTGTCCCGGCGCGTTTCGCGGTGTGGTCGGCGGCAATGGTCGTCGAGTTGCTCACCCCGATGGCGGCCACGCGTGTTGCCCCCGGACGGGTCTTCCATACCGGTCACATCGCCGAACGATACGGATTGTTCACGTTGATAGTCCTGGGCGAAAGCATCCTTGCGGTCAGTATGGGTCTACGCGCACTCGTGTCTGAAGGCTCAATCTCGGCGGCAACCGTCATCGTGAGCGCATCCACTCTCGTCGTCGCTTTCAGCGTGTGGTGGATCTACTTCGACACCCTCGGACGACAGGCCTTGGAGCGCCACCGCCGCGCGGCATTCGTGTGGGGTTACGGCCACGCACTCCTCTACGGTTCGATCGCCGCCGTCGGAAGCGGGGCCCAACTCCTTCTCGACGCCACTGGAAGCCACCATTCTGTGATGCCGTTCACAATCGCAACGGCGCTCGTGTTCGTATCACTTGCGTGGTTGCAGTTCGCTGCAAACGTGCAGACTCGGTCCGCTGTCATTCTCTTCGTGGCCGGTACCGTTCAGATCGCAGTGGGAATCCTCTTTCGACACTCGGCGATCGGTACCGGGATCGCGACGGCGGCTGTGTGCACAATTGTCGTCCTTCACGAGGCCCTGAGCCAACAGGGTTCCATGTAGACGGCGGAGAACGACGCGCGAAGTTAGGCGCGTTTTAGGTCGGTGACAACGCCACCGCTCACACGCACAATGTCAGCGGGCGCAGCGCCAAAGTTGTCATTCCACGTTCCTGCAGCTGCCCACACTTCGTCGTATTGCAACAGGTCGGGATCAACGAACACACGCAACTGTGTGCTGTGACCAAACGGAGGAACGCCGCCGTTGTCTTTGGAAACTCTTTGAGACTCCGTCAGGAGATACCGAACCACGGCTCCGATGCAAGGTCGCCATCGAACACCCTTCGATCTTCGGGATCCGCGATTGGAACCTGTGCGGCACTGTTCTTGTGTTGCCTGGTCTCTGAAGCCTGGCCGAGGCAAGCGTGCGAACGGGCAAGTGCTTCGTGCGCGTACGCGAGGTCAAAGTCAGCGAGAGACGATGCTTCACAAGTTGCCATACACCGCTTGGCGTAGTTCATCGCTTGAGCACCCTCTTCACGCATGACCCAAACGCGCGATAGCAACCAATCTGCGCGTGCGGAGTTAGCGGGTGTCGATCCCTCGGCACGTTGCCAGTGATAGGCCGCGGCATAC
>JBEBAF010000224.1:0-6070 GCA_041159045.1 Actinomycetota bacterium | reverse complement strand
GCAGCGGTTCGCTGGTTCAAGTCCTGAGTCGTGCTCAACGCGCGACAACCATCTCTCTGGAGTCGCGCTTAGCGCGCGACAACCATTTCTCCGGAGTCGCGCTTAACGCGCGACAACCATCACTCTGGAGTCGCGCTTAACGCGCGACAACCATCCTCGTGGCGTTCCAGGTGGCGGACATGCCGGCGCCTGTGGTGATGCCTGCGTCGACTGTGATGTTCTGGCCGGTGATGTAGCTGCCACCTTCGCTCCAGAGGAACATCACTGTTTCGGCGATGTCGTTGGCGTGAGGTGCGCGCTTCAGCGGCGACATCGAAGCCATGCGCTCGGCTGCCTGGTCGACCGCATCCGGGTCGCCGAGGATGACGTGGGCCGTCATGCCGGTGGGAATCGAACCGGGTGCGATCGAGTTCGAACGGATGCGATGTCCGGCGAGTTCGGCCGCTGCGCTGCGCGCAAGACCAATGACGCCGGCTTTTGCCATTGCGTAAGCGTGCGGTCCGAGGCCGCCCATGACACCGGCGACCGAGGCGGTGCCGACGATCGAGCCACCGTTGCCGGCTGCGATCATCACGCGAGCGGCGTGCTTGTACGTGGTGAACACGCCGCGCACGAGCACTGCCATGGTCTTGTCGAAGTCTTCGAGTGGCGTCTCCGAAATCGGGCCGGAGATGCCGACGATTCCTGCGTTGGCGAAGCAGCCGTCGAGGCGGCCCCACTTCGCGATTGCCGCGTCGGCGGCTGCGGCAACGTCGGCCTCGTTGGTGACATCGCACTTCACGAAGATCGCCTTGTCGCCGAGCGACTTTGCAACTGCTTCGCCGCGCTCGACGCCGTAGTCGGCGATGACGGCCATGCCACCTTCTGCCACCGCAAGACGCGCGGTTGCCTCACCCAATCCACTCGCACCTCCGGTGACGAGTGCGACCTTTCCATCGAAACGACCAGCCATGATTCCCCCTTCGTCGGCGTAACGGCGCTAACTGTAGTGTCAAAGCACTGACGGGCTGAATCCCGGGGGAGGGAACACGATGGGCAAGCCGCCGTACGGAGTCGGATCAGGACGCATCAAGGGAACCGGTTCGCGCCAAACGATCATCGCCTACTTCAGCATGAGGGGCGTCAGCTTCGAAGAGCGTTGTTCGGCTGCGGCCGCGGCGGGCTTCGACGGCATCGGTTACAACGGCGCCGAGTACCTGAAGTTGAAGTCCGAGGGCTGGACCGACGACAAGTTCCACTCGATTCTCGACAAGTACGGCGTGCGGATTCTCGAGCTCGAGGCTCTGCGCCTGCTCGACGACGAAGCGGCCCGCGATTTCGAACACATCGCACGCACCTTCGGGGCCGAACGCATCCAGGTCATTGCCCCGTTTGCCGGCAACGTCGACATCGACCTCGAGGTGGCCGGCCGCTGGATCGGCGACCTTGCCCGGCGCACCGAAGACGCCGACGTTCACTACGCGATCGAATTCCTGCCGCCCACGCGTATTCCCGACATCGCAACGGCCCAGAAGGTGTGCCGCATCGCGGGTCACCCCAACGTGGGGTTGTGCGTCGACACGTGGCACGTGTACCGCGGGGCCGGGGCGTCGTCGCTCGCCGACCTCGACTTCGCGTTCGTGAAGAACGTGCAGGTCGACGACGGCACCATGAAGCCCGTGCATCCCGAGTACATCCCGGATTGCATCCACAACCGCGAAATGCTGGGTGAGGGGGAGTTCCCGCTCGTCGATTTCTTCAGGGCCACGGCCCCGAACGCGCCGATTTCGGTCGAAATCATCGACGACGACCTCGACCTCATCCCCGCAGCCGAGCGGGCCGATCGCATGGCACGTGCCCTCGAGCGAATCCTCGCTCAGGTGTGACCGAACCCAGAACTTGCTGAAAACCACGTCGCGTAAGGGAGAATGACCCCATGGGAATCCAGCCACCGCAGATTGGTCCGAAGAACCCGGAAGAGGCCGACATCAAGGGCATCAACCCGTTCCGTGATTCGGTGATGCATCAGTGTCCGCACATGTACTTCCGTCGCATGCAGCAGGAAACCCCGTTGTACGACGTTGAAGGCACCGACGTGCACATCGTCACGCGTCACGAACTCATCGTGCCGATCGTCCGCGACATCGAGACCTTCTCGAACCAGTTCGGTAGCGCCGGTGAGCCCGCCAAGGGTGATGTCATGCAGAAGATCAAAGAGATCTATGCCACGGGCTGGCCGCCGGTTCCCACGATGCTGACGATGGACCCGCCGTGGCACACGCGTTACCGCAACACCGTCGCTGCGTATTTCACGCCACGAAAGATCGCCGAACTGCGCCCGCTGATCGAGGACTATGTCGACTCGTTGCTCGACAAGATCTTCGAGAACCCGAACCGCACGGTCGAGTGGGTGTCGGAGTTCGCGGTTCCGCTGCCGGTCATCGCGATCGCCACGATTCTCGGTGTGTCGCCCGAAAACATGGCCGACTTCAAGCGTTGGAGCGACGACAACATTTCGACGATCGGATCATCGGTGACCGACGAGCGTCGTATTTCCGCAACGCAGGGCATCGTTGAAATGCAGCACTACTTCGCCGAGCGTCTCGAGGCGCGCCGTGGAAATCCGCAAGGCGACTTCCTCTCGGATCTCGTGAACACCGAGGTCGACGATGGCAACGGTGGCAAGCGCACGCTGACGATGCCCGAGATGTTGTCGATCATCTCGCAGTTGCTCGTTGCCGGTAACGAAACCACCACCAACACCCTCGCCGAAGGCATGCTCTATTTCGGCCAGGACATGACGGTGTGGGACAAGGTTCGCGCCGATCGTTCGCTCATTGGTCCTGCGGTCGAAGAAATGTTGCGCCTCGCTTCGCCTTCGGGTGGCATGTTCCGTGTCGTCACGAAAGACGGAGTCGAGATCGACGGCTGCCCGGTGAACAAGGGCGAGCGTGTGATGGTGATGTATTCGGCTGCCAACCGCGATCCGAAGGTGTGGGGCGACGACCCCGACCGATTCGACCCCACGCGGTCGAATCTGAAAGAACACCTCGCTTTCGGCAAGGGCATTCACTTCTGCATCGGGGCGCCGCTCGCGCGACTGGAGCTGCAGATTGCCTTCGAAAAGCTGGCCGATCGGGTGAAGTCGTGGGAATTCGCCGAAACGAACGATTTCCACTACCACCCGTCGTTCATGCTGCGAGGCCTGCAGAAACTCGACCTCCGCCTGACGCTCGCCTGAGACCCCGCCGTACACTGGCGGGGCTATGGCAGGTGAACGCGTTCTCGTCGCCAAGGTCGGACTCGATGGTCATGACCGCGGAGTAAAAGTCGTTGCCCGCATCCTTCGCGATGCCGGCTTCGAGGTCATCTACACGGGTCTCTTCCAGACCCCCGAGAAGGTGGCTGCTGCGGCCGTCGACGAAGATGTCGATGCCGTGGGTCTTTCCATGCTCTCCGGTGCGCACATGACCCTCGCGCCGAAGGTCGTCGACAAGTTGCGCGAACGCGGCGTCGATGTGCCCGTCATCGTCGGCGGAATCATCCCCGAGCAAGACGCTCCGAAACTGAAGGCCGCTGGAGTCGCCGGTGTACTCAGTCCCGGCTCGACCGCCGACCAGGTGGTTGCGCTCGTGCGCGAGATCATCGACAACGCGAAGGCCGGGGCCAAGTAACAGCCGTGCCGAACGACGCAGCCGCGAACCAGTCGAAAAAAGACCAGGCCGAGCGCGTCCTCAATCTCCTTGCTCTGCTTTCCGAATCGTCGGTGTTTCTCACCCAAGACGAAATTGGTCATGCAACGAAGATGTACGGCGGCAATGACCGCGCGAACTTCGAACGCGACAAGGCCGTGCTGCGTGAGATGGGTATCCCGATCGAGTCGAAAACACTCGCTGGTTCCGACGCGGGAAAAATGGCGTACCGCATCGACCGTCGTCAGATGGAACTCGTCGACATCGATTTCACCGACGCGGAAAAGCGCGCACTTCAGGTTGCGCTCGCCGCGGTTCACATCGACACATCGTGGGCCGAGCGCGCGGGTTGGAAGCTCGGCCTCGACGACACCGACCTGCCGGTGGTTCCCGTCATCAACCTTCCCGTCAACAGCGATCTTCTTCCCGTGCTCGCCGACGCGGCTTCACGGTCACTGCGCGTCGAGTTCGCCTACACCGGTGGTCAAACGCGCTCGCTCCATCCCTACGGACTTCTCAGCCGCGCCGGACATTGGTACGTCGTTGGTCACGATTTGGTGCGCGAAGCCGTGCGCAGTTTCCGTGTCGACCGCATCATCAGCGAAGTCACCGTCACCGGCGATTCCTTCGTCCGTCCCGAAGGTTTCGACATCGAGTCTGCCGTTGCGACCGACGCACAGATGCTGGCTGAAACCGGTTCCGATTCCATTGCGAAGGTGCTCGTCGATGCCGACCTCGCCCACAGCGTCATCCGCGAGTTCGGTGACGAGTGCGTCGTCGAGCGCCGTTCCGACGGCGCGATCGTCGTGCAGGTGCCGTGTGGAAACCGCGCCGCTTTTCGTTCGTGGGTTCTCGGTCTGGTTGATGCAGCGGAAGTTCTGTCGCCACCCGACGTACGCGCCGACATCGTTGGCTGGCTTTCCGTGATTGCGGGCAAGGCATGAGTCGCCGCCGCAAAACCACCGATCGGGTGCGCGGGCTGCTGATCATGCTGCCGTGGTTGGTCGAACGCCGTCGCGCGAACATCGACGAAATGGCGCGCACATTCGGCCTCGATCGCGAAACCTTGATTTCCGATCTCACGATGGCCACGTTCTGTGGGACGCCGCCGTATTCGCCACTCGAATTGATCGAGATCTATTTCAGCGACGACGAAGTGTGGGTCGAGGTTCCACGTATCTTCACGCGCCCGTTCCGTTTGACCGTCGAAGAGGCATTCGCTCTTCGCGCCATCGGTGGTGCGGCTCTTTCGGTCACGGGTGCCGAAACGTCATCGGCGCTCGCGTCGGCTCTGGCCAAGTTGCCGGCCCTCGATGATGATGCGCTTGTCGTTCGCCAGCCCACCGATCCGAAAATCGAACAGCTGACCCAGCACTGCATCACCCGCGAAGCCCTGCGGATCCGATACTTCCGGCCGCAGATCCGTCTCCGTACGAAGCGTGAAATCGTTCCCATGCGGCTGTGGGTCGACGGCGATCATTGGTATCTCGATGCCTTCGACGTGTCGAAGAGCGAGCTGCGTGTGTTCCGGACCGATCGCATCGTCGACATCGAGCCGACGGGGCGCAACGTGCCAACTGCCGACCTGCCACGTCTCGCCGACGAGCCCGGATTTCGTTGGTCGGCCGACACCGAGGAAGTCACGCTGCGTTTGAAGCCCGGCGCCCATTGGGTGGCCGAGCGCTACCCGAACCGCGGCGTGAAGAAGATTGCAGACGACGTACTCGAGGTGAAACTTCCCGTTGCAACGCCCGATTGGTTGGGCCGCCTCTTGGTGCGGGCCGGCGGCGATGCAGAAGTGGTGGGTTCGCCACGTCATGGCGACCTTGGCGCGCAAACTGCGCAGCGCATTTTGAACCGCTACAAGTAGCCGAACGTCAGCGCGTCAATTGGCGCAACTCGCCGAGCGTTGTTGCGCCGTGGCTTTTGATGAGAATCGACAACAACTGCGCGGTCGCCGTGGCGTCACACAAAGCGTCGTGTGCGTTGTCGAGTGGAATTCCGTATCGCTCGCACAGCGTGACCAGCCGGTGCGATTCGGCGCGTTTGGGGTCGAGTTTGCGCGAGAGTTCGAGTGTGCACACCGGTTCGGCTACGTCGAGTGATATTGAGTGGCGCTGCGATTCGGACGTGATGAATCCGTAGTCGAATTTTGCGTTGTGGGCAACGAGTACGCGGCGTTTGGCGAGTCGACGGAGGCGCCGTAACGCCCGGCGAGTGGGTACGCCACGACTGAGTTGTTCGTTCGTGATGCCGTGGATGTGGTGCGCGGGCGGGTGTGGCGTGTCCCATGGAAAACCGTCTTGGCCCGGCCGCACGTACCAGGAAACCCGCCGCTTGATCCGGCCGTTCGCATCGGTAACAACGGCACCAACCTGGAGAATCAGATCTTCGGAGGT
>JBEBAF010000223.1:0-4045 GCA_041159045.1 Actinomycetota bacterium | reverse complement strand
CGAGGAGTTCGCGTGTACGTCGTCGACACGGGAATCCGTGCAACTCACAACGAGTTCACCGGTCGCGTGATCCCCGGCTTTGACGGCGTTCTCGATGGAAATGGCACCGACGACTGTCATGGTCATGGCACTCACGTGGCCGGAACGGTCGGTGGTTCGACATTCGGTATTGCGAAGGCCGTGACTCTCGTTCCCGTCCGCGTTCTTGGTTGTACGGGTAGCGGCTACATGTCGACGGTCATTCAAGGCATCGATTGGATCGTGGGTGACCACGCAGCCGGTACACCTGCGGTTGCGAATCTCAGTCTTGGCGGCGTGAAGTCGGATCTCATGAATCAGGCGGTGGCTCGCGGTGTTGCCGACGGTGTGGTCTTCGTGGTTGCAGCGGGAAATGCAAACGCCGATGCGTGCAACGCCTCTCCGGCAAGTGAACCGTCTGCGATCACGGTTGGTGCGACAACATCGGTTGATGCGCGGGCAAGTTATTCGAATTGGGGATCCTGCGTTGATCTTTTCGCTCCTGGATCGTCGATCACATCGGCTGGTGCCACAACCGACTCGGCCACTGCGACCCTCAGTGGCACGTCGATGGCGTCACCACACGTAGCTGGTGCTGCAGCATTGTTGCTCGAAACTCAACCCGATTTGGGTCCGGCGCAAGTTGGCTCGCGGATACTCGCCGGTGCCACCGGCGATGTTCTTTCTGTCGTGGGTGCAGGCTCTCCGAACAAGCTGCTCTTCGTCGGCACAGATTCGCCTTCAACGCCCAGCACAACAGCGCCGCAATCGACAACGACGACGTCATCACCCGCCGTCACAACCACTGCGCCGCCAACTTCGCAACCGACGGGTCCGACGAACAATGACTTCGCCGACGCAACCCCGCTCACCGGGCCGAGCGGAACGATCCAGGCTTCGACCATTGGTGCGTCGCGCGAAATCGACGAGCCGAACCATGGTGGCTGGGGAGGATCCGCCTCCATTTGGTACCGATGGGTGGCACCTGCCGACGGAGATCTGGTCCTCTCGACGGGCTCAACTTCTGATACGTCGCTGAACAGTTCGTTCGACACACTGCTCGGCGTCTACACGGGTTCACGCGTTGATTCGTTGGCGAGTTTGCAATCCAACGATGACTTCTCGTGGCCGACGTATTCGTGGAGCCGCGTGTCGATGTCGGTGTCCGCCGGAACCGAATACCGAGTAGCCATTGACGGTTACGCCGGCGCCAAGGGCTCGGTGAAGCTTTCATGGGTATTCGCCGCGGTTGATCTCACCGTACGACCGAGTGAACCACGCAACGTTGTCGCGACGCCGCTCGACGGTGGTGCTTACGTGAGTTGGGAAACTCCACACACGGTTGGGCGCGGAACGATCACGTATACCGCAACGGTGAGTCCCGGTGGACAAACTTGTGCCAGCGCGTCGACACGATGCCTCGTCGGCGGATTGGTGAATGGCGCGAACTATTCGGTTGTCGTGAGCGCGAAGAACGGTGCTGGCGAAGGACCAAGTTCTGATCCGCCCGTGGCATTCACCCCGAACACGACATGGGGACGTTCAATCCCAACCCGTGCGTGGGGCATCGATCGTCTCGACCAACGCGCGCTTCCGTTGAGCGGAACCGTGTCGCGCCCAACTTCGGGTCGGCTCGTGGATGTTTATGTCATCGACACCGGCGTCTACGCCGCACACAACGAGTTTGCGTCGCGGGTCGTGCAGGGCCGCAACACGATCGAAGGTGCAACAGATCCAACCAATACTTCCGACTGCAACGGTCACGGTACGCACGTTGCCGGAACCATCGCGGGTCGCACACTGGGTGTCGCGCCCGAGGCAACGATCATCCCCGTCAAAGTTCTCGACTGCATCGGATCCGGAACACTCGCCGGAGTTGTGGCGGGAATCGATTGGATGGTCACGAACCATGAAGCCGGCGTTCCGGCGGTTGCCAACCTCAGCCTGGGTGGCGCTGTCTCCGTCACGTTGAACGCTGCGATCGCACGTGCGGTTGCCGACGGCATCACGGTTGTCGTCGCTGCAGGAAACTCCGACGACGATGCGTGCAACGCTTCACCTGCCTCCGAACCCAGTGCCATCACAGTGGGGGCGTCGGATCAAACTGATGCACGCGCTTCCTTCTCGAACTGGGGCTCGTGCGTCGACATGTTCGCCCCGGGCACTCAGATTCTCTCGGCAGCCATCTCCGGCCCGAGCGCAGAAGCCACTCTTTCGGGCACGTCGATGGCGTCGCCCCACGTTGCAGGTGCCGCGGCGTTGCTTCTCGACGCGTACCCCGATCTCACACCGGCTGCGGTTGCGCAGCAACTCACTACCGCGGCAACACGAAACACCGTCGCAGACGTCGGAGATGGTTCTCCGAACCGCCTCCTCTTCATCGGTGTCAACGACAATCCACCGGACACGACGTCGACGACGTCAACCACTTCAACGTCCACGTCGGTTGGCGATCCGCGTCATGACGAGTCCATACCGTCGACCACAACTTCGACAATTGATGGAATCCCGAATGAATCCGAAAGCGCACCGACTTCCACCGCGGGCAACGTTGAACCCAAGTCGATCAAGTCTGCTGCTTCTGCGAATTTGCAGCCGGCCGCACGGATCGTCCCGGTATCGGCCGATCGTGTGATCGTTCGCGTCCTGAAATTCACGGGCAAGATTGAGGTGTCGGTGAATGGAAAAATACTTTTCCGAACGTCGAAGCCCGTTTTCTTGATCAAGTCGAAGGGAATCGCCGCGAAGCGAATCGAAGTTCGCGCCGTTGCCCGACGAAGCGCTACGTAGACTCATTCCGTGAAGGTCTGGTCTCGCCACCGCACTGCATGTCTCATCGCTGCGGTGTTCGGACTGGTGGAAGTTGCGAGCGGCATTCCTGCGAGTGCCGCCGACGAACCTGCCAACTACATCGTTGTAGTGAACGGTGATCGCGCGGTCGACGTGGTGTCGAACTGGTTCGATCAGGGTGGAGTCGATGTCGTGGCGGAACTCAAGGGGTCGGTTGATCTCGTGACCGCCCAGCTCGCCAGCGGCGACCTTGCCGATATCCGACAGCGTCCCGGTGTTCTACGGGTTGAACCCGATGCGACCATTTCGTTCGACAGCGATCAGCCGATTTCCTCCAATCACAGCACCGATAACTGGGGGCTCGATCGGATTGACCAGTCATCGGGAACTCTGGACAACCATTATCGATACGGCAGTACGGGTGCCGGAGTCGACGTCTACGTTCTCGACACCGGAATCAGGCGTTCGCACACCGAATTCACCGGTCGTGTGGCAACGGGGTACTGGGTTCCCTCGATCAACGTTGGTGGGTCAGTACGTACCTTGACGTCGACCGACGACGACTGCGGTCACGGAACCCACGTGGCTGGTATCGCCGCGGGAACGAACACCGGTGTTGCGAAGGCTGCAACCATCGTGCCCGTCAAGATCTTCCCCGGCGGATCGGAAGCGATCTGCGAAGCGGGCACAACCGTCACCGCGGCTGTGGCGGGTATCAACTGGGTTCTGGCCAATCGCACGGTCGGCAAGCCTGCCGTTGCGAATCTGAGTCTCGGAGTCTCGGGAACGAATTCGGGTTCGGGCACGCTAGACGATGCGGTGCAGAACCTTGCCGCTGTAATGCCCGTGATCGTTGCTGCGGGCAACGAGGGTTCCTTGACGACCGCGGCCGGCTACATCGACGTGACGAGTCCTTCGACTGCGGCGAGTCCGGCCTGTACGTCACGCAAACCCGACTCCGATCGTGGCAATCAATTGACGCCATCAATTCTCACGGTCGCCGCGACGGGTGGTGTCACGAACAATACGTTCACGGGAACCGACATCGAGGCCTACTACTCGAACCACGGTTCATGCGTCGACATTTTCGCTCCGGGCACCGACATACGGTCGACCTGGCCTTACGCAGGTGCAACGCCGAACGTGTGGGGAGGAACTCTTTCGGACAGCGCCTATTACAACAACACCGGCACATCGATGGCGACCCCGTTCGTCACCGGAGCTGCAGCGATGTTGC
>JBEBAF010000222.1:0-9357 GCA_041159045.1 Actinomycetota bacterium | reverse complement strand
ACCGGGCAAGCCGTGTATCACGCGTTGTACCGCATTCGCGAAGACGGTGTCGACGGCACACCCACAGGTCTCACTCCGCCGCGCGGTCAACCCGGCGTCATCGAATCGCATCCGATCTCGCCCGTCACCGGCGGAATCCGACCCGTCATTCCGGGCGAACCGACGATCAGCAATCCGGTCGGACGGCACGACACGCCGCGGCGTGGAACATCGAACGGCGCGACACGGCCCGCTACGCGTCGTTCGCTCATCAACGTTGCACCGTCGACGATGCTCGCCGCGGCAACACTTCTTGTCGTCGTTCTGATCGGTGTCGTTGCGTGGCGCAGCGTCAGTGGCGGATCATCTTCGAGCGCAGTCGACGCTCCGGCCGCACAACCGGCTCCAACGACTCCCGTCGTTACTGGTCCCGTCACCATCACCCGCGCAATGAGTTACGACCCGAAGGGTGACGACGGCGCCGAGAACGACGACCTGCTGCCACTGCTTCTCGACGGCACGCCAAAGACGCAATGGCGCACCGTGTGTTATGGAGACAGATACTTCGGTTCGAAGGGCGGCGTCGGTGTGGTTCTCGAATTGTCGGGTGCCGGCACCGGCACATTGATGGTCAACCCGCAGACAAAGCCGTGGGGCATCGAGTTGTACTCGTCGCTCGACACGATCCCCCAAACCCTCGACCAGTGGGGCAAGCGCATCGCAAAGAACTACGGCACCGAGGTTGGCCCGACCACATTCGTCGTCAAGGCCCCGGCAAAATACGTGCTCGTGTGGTTCAAGGAAGCCGGCAAGAGTTCGATGTGCAGCGTGAAGAACCCGTACCAAGGCGTGCTCGCCGGCGCAGGGTTCACCAGCCAGACGACTCCCTGACCCGACTAGCCTCGCCGCATGGATGCCGCCGACGGTTCGCCTGCCGCGGTCGAGCACACCGACCTCGTGCGTCGGGCCCAGAACGGTGACCGCGGCAGTGTCGATCAGTTGCTGCGACTGCACTACGACGCCGTGTACGCCGTGTGTCATCGCATGGTGCTGTCGCGCGAAGGCGCCGATGACGCGGTACAAAATGCCCTGCTCGCCATCGTGCGCGGATTGCCCAAGTTCGATGGCCGGTCGAGCTTGTCAACATGGGTCTACCGCATCGCAACGAACGCGGCGATCGATGAGATTCGTCGCCTGCGACGCGCCCCCGCTTCCGCCGACCCCACGGTTCTCGCCGCCACCGAATCGGCCGACCCCCAAACCGACCGCACGGCCGACGTGGCCGACCGGCTCGATCGGTCGTCGGCCGTGGCCGCGGCACTGGCACGTGTTCCCCACGAATTCCGCGTTGCGTTGGTGCTGCGCTACGTCTCCGACCTTGATTACGCGGAGATCGCAGAAATTCTCGATGTTCCCGTGGGCACCGTGCGATCGCGTCTTTCGCGCGGAAAAGCGGCCCTCGCCGCGCTGCTTCCCCCGGGGCTGACATCACAAACCGACTTTGGGGAACCAAACTTGCAGTCCGACACGTCCAAAGAGAAGACATGACCGAGCCCACCACCGACGACGACTCCGTTGCGCGCGCACTGCGCGGGATGCCGCTACCCGCGGCTCCTTCCGCCACGCGCGAGGCACATCTCGCCGCCGCAATGGCCGAGTTCGATGCCCTGCAGGGTTCGCGTTCACACGACGCCGAACCGGTCGGGACAAATGTCATCTCGCTCGCCTCGCGTCGTCGCCCGCGCTTGATGGCCCTCACGGCAGTTGCCGCAGCGGCATTGTTTGCCGTCGGCCTGGGCGTGGGTCGCTCGAGCGCACCCGGTGCTCCCGACACCGGCCTCGTGAAGAACGCTGCATTGCCCACCACCACGTGTGCCGACCTCGGCATCGCGTCGAACGCTGTTCCCGTTGCGCGCTTCGGTACCTACGCGGTGCATCGCACGGTGGTGAAGGGTCGCAAGGTTCTTGCCATTGTCGACGCAACGTGTGGCGTCGTGGCGCAATTCGATCTCGGGGGCTGACAGTTAGGCTGTTCGCGTGCCGTCGAACCCCCTCACCGACCCTGATTGGGCGCAGCGCACCGTCGATTTCATCGACAAGTGGGTCGGAATAGTTCGTGATCGCACAACGAAGCCGCTGATCGCGGTCGTTCGCGGCATCGTCTACGGAGTTCTCATTCTCACCGGCGTCACCCTCATCGCCGTCCTCGGTTTGATTGCCCTCACGCGCGGTCTTCAGGCTGCCCTCGACGCGGGCATGTCACGCGACGCGGCGGTATGGGCGTCGTATCTCATTCTCGGCGGATTGCTGTTCGTCATCGGATTGCTGATTGCCCGCAAGCAGCGTTCGAACGACGAGCTCTGACAGAAACGGATCACACATGTCGACCCACCATCACGTTCTCATCATCGGCTCGGGCCCGGCGGGCCTCACCGCGGCCATTTACACCGCTCGCGCCAACCTCTCCCCCTTCGTCATCGAGGGTGAACCTTCGTCGACCACCGATCAGCCCGGCGGGCAGTTGATGCTCACCACCGAAATCGAAAACTTCCCCGGGTTCCCCGAGGGCATCATGGGCCCGGAACTCATGGGCCGATTCCGTGAACAGGCGGGCCGATTCGGCGCAACGTTCCTCACCGAGAAGGTGAAGCGCGTTGATTTCTCGCAGCGCCCGTACCGCGTGTGGACCCACGATAAGGAATTCACCGCCGACGCGGTCATCGTTGCCACCGGTGCACAGTCGTTGATGCTGGGCCTGCCGAACGAAACGCACCTCGTTGGCCATGGTGTGTCCACGTGTGCAACATGCGACGGCTTCTTCTTCCGGGGTCAGGAAATCGCCGTCGTTGGTGGTGGCGACAGCGCCGTCGAAGAAGCAACCTTCCTCACGAAGTTCGCCTCGAAGGTCACCATCATCCACCGCCGCGAAGAGTTGCGCGCCTCGAAGATCATGCGCGACCGAGCGCATGCGAACGAGAAGATCGAGTTCCGCTGGAACAGCCAGGTCGTCGAACTGAAGGGCACCGAAAAGCTCGAGGGCCTCGTGCTGAAAGACACCGTCACCGGCGAGCTGTCCGAGATGAAGGTTGGCGGGTTGTTCATCGCCATCGGCCATCAACCGAATACGTCGCTCTTCAGCGGCGTTCTCGACATGGAAGAGAGCGGCTATCTCCTCACCCGCTCGGGTTCGTCGATCACCAACATTCCCGGGGTCTTTGCCTGTGGCGATGTTCAAGACCACACCTACCGCCAGGCCATCACCGCCGCGGGCTCGGGCTGCATGGCCGCCATCGACTGCGAACGTTGGTTGGAGACTCAGCACTAGCGAAGCCGTAGACTCTGCCCCATGGCAGATGGCATCGTGAATCTCACCAGCTCCACTTTCGACGAAACGGTCAACTCGGCCGACAAGCCGATCCTCGTTGACTTCTGGGCCGAATGGTGCGGCCCGTGCAAAATGATCGCTCCGATCCTCACCGAAATTGCCGGTGAGCAGAAGGACAACCTCGTTGTCGCAAAGTTGAACGTCGACGATCACGGCGACATCGCGCAGCGCTTCAACGTCATGAGCATTCCCACTCTCCTTGTGTTCAACAAGGGTGAAATGGTCAAGCGCATGGTGGGTGCCAAGGGCAAGGGCGCCCTTCTCCAGGAGTTGTCGGAATTTCTGACGCCTTCCCACTGACCGCCGGACTTCGGTCGGCAACAGTCAGCGATCTCCAACGACGTCTCCGTAGCGCGGGTTTTCTCGCGCACGACGTCGAAGACGATGGGCTTTTCTGCCCCGTCACCGAACGAGCCGTGGTTGACTTTCAGGCCTCTCGCGGTCTGCGTTCCGACGGCGTGTGCGACGCGTCAACCTGGGCCGCGTTGGTTGAAGCATCGTGGTCGCTCGGCGACCGCATGCTGTATCTCACGTCGCCGAACCTGCGCGGCGACGACGTCACCGAACTGCAAACGCAGTTGTCACGCCTCGGTTTCGATTGCGGTCGCGTCGACGGAATTTTCGGGCCGCTCACCGCACACGCCATCGGCGATTTCCAACGCAATGCGGGTTTGCCAGTCGATGGAATTTGCTCGTCGACCACGGCGCTCGCGTTGTTGCGTCTCGGCTCGCAAAGCGGCGAAGGCCCGGGCATTGCCACCCTGCGCGAAAGCGAAAACCTTGCCGCGGCAGAACGTGGCTTCCATCGCATCGTCATTGGTCAGTTCAGTGGATTCAGTGGCATTGCGCGCATGGTGTCGCGCGCGCTGCGGGAACGCCACGACGTCGTGATGCTCGTCGACGAACCCGATGTGCAATCACATTCGCGCGCGGCGAACCATTTCGGTGCCGATGCATACGTCGGTCTCGAAGGCCACGGTGAATCCGAATGCACCATCGCCTACTACCAAGTCCCGGGTTTCACATCGCTGCACGGCGAAGCGCTCGCCGGGGCGATCGCGCGCGAGTTGAGCGGTGCCTTGCCCGGCATCGCGGTCAACCCTGTGGGCATGCGCCTTCCTGTGCTCCGAGAAACGAAGATGCCCGCGGTGCTCTGCTCGCTTGGTCCGTTCCAAGAAGTCGTCGATCGGGCCCCCGAAGTGGCCGCGGCGATCACCCGGGCGTTTCAAACGTGGCAGGCCGCAATGCGCGGTGAATGAGCGGCGCTGTTTAATTTTTAGTGGTTATCCACCGCGCAACGCTTGAGTTCACAAGGTTTCGCTCGTTTTCCACAGTTGTGTCCACAACTTGTGAAGAACCTCATGTGGAGGTTTACTCCACGAAGCCTCAACCCTCGAGCGAGAGTTATAGACGATAAGTTCAGTTCGCGCCGGTCATGCGGCGGTAGATCCGCTCGAGATCTTCGAGGTCGGCGAACTCGATGCCGATGCGACCACGCTTCCCGTTCATCGCAACGTTCACCTTCGTGGCGAGAAACTCGCCGAGAAGGCTCTGCAGTTCGAGAAGCCCGGGCGGCGGCAGTTTCGGGTTCGGGCTGGTCGGCTTGTCACGGCCGCCGGTGTCGGGCTTGCCCCCCTGACGGTCGCGGACGGCCTCTTCGACTGCGCGCACCGACCAACCTTCGTCAACGGCCCGACGGGCGAGTTGTTCTTGAAATGGTCGATCGGGCGTGCCCAGGATCGCCTTGGCGTGTCCGGCCGACAACCGGCCGTCGGCCAAGAGATGCTGGATGGCGGGTGGCAGTGTGAGCAGACGCAGCGAATTCGTCACGGCCGAGCGGCTCTTGCCGACTCGGGCCGCCACTTGTTCGTGGGTCATCGAGAAGTCTTCGAGCAACTGCTGGTAGGCAGCAGCCTCTTCCAGCGGCGTGAGGTCTTGTCGATGCAGGTTCTCGACGAGGGCCTGCTCGACTGAAGCAATGTCTTCCGTTGGGCGTACCACTGCGGGGATGGTGGGTAGCCCCGCGCGGGTGGCGGCGCGCCAACGGCGTTCACCCGCGATGAGCTGATACGTGCCCTCGGCAAGCGGACGCACGAGGATTGGCTGCAAGACGCCAATGGCCCGCACCGAGTCGGTGAGTTCCGACAGGGCACTTTCGTCGAAGTGGACTCGCGGCTGATGTGGGTTCGGGCTGATCGACCCGACCGGAATATCGCGAAGAATGGGTCCGTCGATCGGCGTTGCCGTCACCTCATTGCGTTCAACGAGGTCGGCGGTGATGAGGGCTCCGAGGCCCTTACCCAGCCCGCTTTTCCGTGCCATTGGCGATCTCCTTTGCTGCTTCGCGGTAGGCCTGTGCGCCCGTGGACGAGGAATCGAATGTGGTGATGGGCTGCCCGAATGAGGGAGCCTCGCTCAACCGGACATTGCGCGGGATGACTGTTTTCAATACCCGTTCACCGAACTTGCCGCGCATCTCTTCGACCACCTGATCGGCGAGTTTCGTACGCTGGTACATGACGCAGATGAAGGTGGGATCGGGCAGCGACGGGTTGAGGCTCTTACGGATGAGGTGCAGGTTCTTCAACAAGATGTCGATGCCCTCGAGGGGGATGTACTCCGTCTGCACCGGGGTGAGGATTTCGGTCGCTGCCGTGAGGGCGTTGACGGTGAGCAAACCGACCGACGGGGGACAGTCAATGAGGACAAAGTCCCACTGGTCGGCAATCGGCTCGATGGCCATCTTCAAGCGGTTTTCCCGCCCGAAGGCCGCAACAAGCTCGATCTCGGCGCCGGCCAGGTTGATATTCGAGGGGGCGAGGAAGAGGTTCTTCACCGCCGTTGGCTCGATGGCGTCCTCCAAGGGAGTGTCTTGGATCAGGACGTCGTAGACCGTGTGGTCAAGGTCGCGGGTGTCGATACCGAGCGAACTCGAGGCATTGCCTTGCGGGTCGAGGTCGATGATCAGGGTCCGGTAGCCCATTTCCGCGAAACAGGCACCCAGGTTGACGGTGCTCGTCGTCTTGGCAACGCCTCCCTTGTTGTTGGAGACGGCGATGATGCGCGGGCGACGGTCTGCGGCCATGCCCCCAGACTACTGCTGTTCGCGAAAAAAGCGGAGGATCCTCAACTGTTGCGTGAGGGGGATTTGTTCCACGTGGAACATCGATTTTCGCTCTTTTTTGGGCGAAATTCGCCGAAATCACCCCGTTCTGGCCCCGATTGGGTGTTCCACGTGGAACATTTGGGGGTCGGCGGCGGCGAGCAAACCCCCTCCGTTTTTTTGCTCAGGGGAAGCGGCGGGTAAATCGTGCGACGGGCCCGAGGCGTTCAGGGCCGTCGACTCCGACCTCGGTCAACAGCTCGGGTCGCCAGCGGTTGGGGGTGTTGGCGGGTGGTTCGCTCAGCACGACAACTCCCCCCGGTCGTGCGAGTTCCGTTGAGAGGCGCAGCGTGGTCTCGTGGGGACCAAAGCCACGGGACACGACGGCGTCGTAGTGGGCAACATGGCCGGGGTCGCGGGTCAGTGATGCGACGTCGGCACAAATGACGCTGACGCGGTCACGCCAGCCGAGCCCTGCGACAGCGATTTCCAGAGCGTCGGTTCGTTTGGCACGGCGGTCGACCAGCACAACGGTGAGGTCGGGTCTCGCCTCGGCGATGACGAGGCCGGGGATGCCGGCTCCGGTTCCCAAATCGATGACCTGTCGAGCCGATGGCGGCAGGGCATCGACGAAGGCACAGGCATGGGCGATGACCTCGTCGATGGGGCGCGGTCCGAGCGCGCCGATGCGCTGCGCGTCGGTCAGCACATCGCGGACCGAGCGCATGGCGGGTAGGCCGATCAGGCGTCGGCGGGTTCGACGACGATCTGGCGGTACGGGTCGTCGCCGCGCGAGCGGGTGGTGACGCCGTCGACCTCGGCCAGCGTGTCGTGCACAACCTTGCGGTCGGCCGATGCCATGGGCTCGAGCACGCGAGGCTTGCCCGACTCGATCACTTCGCTGGCGACCTTCATCGCAAAACGGCTGAGGGCGTCGCGACGACGCTCGCGGTAACCGGCAACGTCGACGCGCAGGCGCGTGTCGTGGTCGCCAAGGCGACGCTGGGCCACCACGCGAGTGAGGTCTTGGAGGGCGAGGAGAGTGTTGCCCTTCGGGCCAACGAGCAGACCGAGGTCGTCGCCGTTCACTTGTACTTCCATCTCGTCGTCTTCACGAACGAGAACGACCTTGGCCGACAAGCCAAATGCGGTGGTGACGCCTTCGAGGAAGCTGACGGCCTGGGCACCCACGACGGCCGGATCAACGGGCTCGCTCTGCGGGCGGTCTTCGCGAGGTTCACGCGGGGCACGGGGTTCACGCTGCGGACGCGGTTTGCGCTCGCCACGGTTGTTGCCACCCGAGCGCTCCTTGCGCTCGCCACCGGCCCGCTCGCCCGACGACTTCTCGCCGCCATTACGATCGCGGCCGCCACGACGGCGATCGCGGCGCTCAGTCTTGGGGCGTACCTGGGTGGGACGCACACGGGCGCGAACGCGAGCTTCGCCGCGGGTGCGACCGAAGAGGCCCGGCTTGGGCTCTTCCAAGATTTCGAATTCTGCGTCGTCCATGTCGACGCCGAGCATTTCGAGAGCGGCGTTTTGCGCTTCTTCAACGGTACGACCTGTGGTCTCTACCCATTCCATGACTTGCCTGTCTTTCTGTCTACGACTGTCTCGTTGGGAGCACCCAACGTGTACTTAATTAACTGACTGATTACTTTTGCCGCGTCGAATTCTTCTGTGCTTATTTCTTCTTTGGCGGCTTGGGGCGATTGGGGGCAGTCCCCCCGTCGCCCCGCTTCGAGGGGGGCACCGGTCGGCTCGGGCGATTACCCGACGGGGCCGGCTTGTTCTTCGATGGTGTGATGCGGCGACTGACGATGGGAGCCGAGGAATCCTTCGGTGCTTCGTCTTTCTTCGCCGCGGCCTTGCCCTTGTCACCCTTGTCGGCTTTGGCCATTTCGCGCGCCGCGGCGCTTGCGGCCTGGGCCTGGCGACCGATGGCGTTGTCGTGGCCATAGAAACGGCGGGTGATGTACCACTGCTGCGCGATACGAATGACGGCCTGGGTGGCGTAGTACACGATGAGGCCGGTGGGCAGAAACACCTGGAAGATCGCGAAAGCGACGGGCAGGTACTGCATGACCTTGGCCTGCGTCTGCGACATCGTGGGCGACACGGTGCGCGAGGCGATCATGCGTTGCTGCACGAAATACAAGCCGGCAAGTGCGACCACGAGGAGTGCGTAGGGGATGCCCTTCACGAAGTCGTTGCCCATGATGGTGGCGGGGCGCTCGGCAAGGTCGAGGCCCAGCGACAGCATCTGCTTGCGATTGTCGAGAGAGCGGAACAGTTCCGACGTCTTCGAGATGTACCCGGGGTTGAACGTGCCGTCGGAACCCAAACGGGTGAGGCCGTGGAGCACGCGGAACATGATGATGAACACCGGCATCTGCGCGAGAAGCGGCAAGCACGACGACAGCGGGTTGACCTTGTGCTCTTGGTAGAGCTTCATCATCTCTTCGTTCAGCTTCTGGCGATCGCTGCGGTACTGCTGTTGCAAACGGCGCATTTCGGGCTGCAGGCGCTGCATTTCGAGCATGCCCTTGGTGCTCTTCAGCGTGAGGGGGGTGAGCACCACCATGATGGTGACGGCGACCAACGCGATGGCGCCGACATAGCTGTGCACGAGGCTGTAGTACTGACTGACGAGCCAGGCTCCGGCTTGAAACACGATTCCTACTTTCCGTGACTTGAAGACACCGAGTGCGTGTGTGAGTGAGAGACAACGTGGGCTTCGGGAACCGGATCCCATCCGGATGGCCCGAAGGGGCGACAGCGCAACAGGCGACGCAGGGTCAACCAGAACCCGCGCGCGGTGCCGTGCGATTCGAACGCTTCGTGGGCGTAGTGCGAACACGACGGGGTGAAGCGACACGGCGACGGCCGG
>JBEBAF010000221.1:0-4564 GCA_041159045.1 Actinomycetota bacterium | reverse complement strand
TGGTCGGCACGTCGCCGCCCGCCCACCGCGGTGTCGTCAACCTTCCGATGTGGTGGTGGGTGTCGCCGTCGACATGGCGCACGGTCTCGGTCACCGTGTGGTTGCCCACGCCGCGTGGTCCACTCATCGTGAAGGCCACAGCCAAACCCGTGAAGTTGCACATCAATCCGGCGGATGACTCGGCACGTAACAAGGGCCGTTTCTCATGCGACGGGCCGGGAGAAGAATGGCAGGAAAGTGACGGCGACCAAGCCACAAGTTCGTGCATGTACCTCTACAAGCACGCAGTTCGGAGCGGCCGGGCCAACGTCTCGATCGAGTGGGAAATCTCCTGGAAATCCAACTGGGGCAAGAGCGGCCGCCTGCCCAACCGCTCGACAACCCGCCAAATCAGCGTTTCCGTCGGTGAGATCCAAGCGCTTGTCACCGAATGACGCGGCGAATGTCGCACCGCCATCGACGCCGTCTAACAATCCGTAAATCTGTCCGCTCGGGTTCTCACTTCCGAACCCTGCCTATACGCTTTCTCATGCAAGCAATCAAGAAACGAGTAATCAATGCCCATCGGTACCGTGAAGTTCTTCAATGATGAGAAGGGCTACGGCTTCATCTCTCGCGAAGACGGCGAAGATGTTTTTGTCCACTTCTCGAACATCGAGGGCACCGGTCGCCGCACCCTCGTTTCCGGCCAGCAGGTCGAGTTCGAACTCGGCGAAGGCCGCAAGGGCGTCGAAGCCCACGCAGTTCGCCCCCTCTGATCAGTTCGTACTGATCAACGCGCAGGTCGATGCCACACCGCGGCTAGCGGTGTGGCCGACAGCGTGAATGAATCTCCCGCGTCGGCACACGTTGCGACGCAGTCAGCGATCACGCTGTAGTCGTCGTACGTTTCGCGTCGTTCGATGGCATCCATCGGTGGCCACAACAACGTGACGCTTCCGCTTCTTTCCACGTTCGTTGCGGTTTGTCGACCAACTCGCGCCGTCAACTCGCCGTTGGTGGCGGTGAACACGACGGCACGCAAGTGCGGTTCCGCGTTGTGCGACGAAGTCACGACGTACCCGAACGGCCGACGTGCGACTGCATCGATCAAGTTTTCGGCTTCAATGCGCACGCTCATGACGAGCAACCTAGTGCGGTGACTTACCTGCGCAACCACGTCGTGCATATAGTTGCGCCGTGACCACTTCACGCGAATCGATCATTCTCGAGCGGCGCTTTGTCAACGCGCTCGCCGCACTCTCCGACGACGAGATCACCGCTGCGGCGCTGGCCCTCGACGAAGATCTGCGCGACGTACTGGCGCAGGTTGCCGGCCTTGGCGAAGGTGCCTTCGACGACGAATCAAAGATCGCCTCTCGGGTGCGTGAAGGCGCTGCGCGCCGTCGATGCGCCGGCGACGTGTGCGTGGTGTTGTGCGAACCGTGCACCCAGCACAGCATCGAAGTACTCGGTTCGGCGTCCGATGATCCGACCCTCGAAGACCTGCAGGCGATTCTCCCCGAAGCCATCGAAAAGTTCGGCCTTGCCGTCGTGAAGTTGATGGCGATCCAGTATTCGCTTTCGCTTCAGGGTTTCAAGAAACTGATTTCAACCGATGAGCGCTTTGCGCTTCCCGTATCGCAAAGCCCTGCAATGCAGCTGCGCCCCATCGACGAAGAAGCCCAGGCCGCGAAGCGCGCGGCGCGCAAAGAGCGCAAAGCCGCGCAAAAAGCCAAGAAGAAGTAGTCAGTTTCTCCCGAGCGCCCGAACCGGGGTGAGCTCGATGACAATGCGAACAGCATCGCCCGGGTCGAACGCCCGGCCGTCGGTGTGGCCGTGCTTCAGCACCACGGCATCACGCAGGGCGTATTCGGGATCGTCGTACACCCGCAAGGGCCCCCGCAGTTCGACGTAATTCGACGGATTCGCGGGGTCGATGACACTGAACGACCCCTCGCCTGCACGGAGGGCGTTCACATGCTTCTGGCGGCCACCGCGCGTGCTGATGAGAATTTTTCCGTCCCGCCAGAGAAACCAGACAGGCGTCGAGTTGGGCATTCCCTTGCCGTCGACGATGCAGAGGGTGCCCGTCACCGGCTCGCCGAGGATCCGCACTGCGGTTTCGGACAGGACCGGATGTTTCTGCAATTTTGCGTTTTCGTCCACGCTGACGCCCCTTTTTCCACCCCAGTTTTGTGTCACTACTATGACGCGCGAGGGGATGAACAAATCGTAAAGCCCCGTCAGAGAGAAAGAGGGGTTCGCGATGGCGAACATTGTGCGCGCAGCACTGCTGCAGACCGACTGGCCGGGAACGAAAGAGGCCATGATCGACAAGCACGAGGCTGCAGCCCACGAGGCCAAGAAGGCCGGTGCGCAGGTCATGTGTTTCCAAGAGCTCTTCTACGGGCCGTACTTCTGCCAGGTGCAAGAGCCCGAGTACTACTCGTACACCGAATACATTCCCGACGGCCCGACGACCCAACGCTTCCAGAGCGTCGCGAAGGAACTGGGCATGGTGCTCGTTCTCCCGATGTACGAAATCGTGCAGCCCGGCGTGTACTACAACACCGCCGCAGTGATCGACGCCGACGGCAAGTACCTCGGCAAGTACCGCAAGCAACACATTCCCCAGACGAAGGGTTTCTGGGAGAAGTACTACTTCAAGCCCGGCACCGGCGGTTACCCCGTGTTCAACACCGCAGTCGGCAAGGTCGGCGTGTACATCTGTTACGACCGCCACTTCCCCGAAGGTTGGCGCGCACTCGGTGTCAACGGCGCAGAAATCGTCTTCAACCCGTCGGCAACGCACCGCGGACTCTCGGAATACATCTGGCGCAACGAGCAGCCGGCTGCTGCGGTAGCGAACATGTACTACGTCGGCGCGATCAACCGCGTTGGCATCGAGCCACTCGGCGAGAACGACTTCTACGGACAGTCGTATTTCGTCGACCCCGAAGGCAAGTTCGTTGGCGAAGTCGGCGACCCGTACAAACCCGAACTCATCGTGCGTGATCTCGACATGGACAAGATCAAGCAGGTGCGCGACCGGTGGGCGTTCTACCGCGACCGTCGCCCCGATGCGTACGACGATCTCATCGAAGGTCAACTCGGCGGCTGAAAAGAAAGAGGAACGACATGGCACGCACACTCATCATCAACGGAACCATCGTCAGCCCCACCGGCCGCAGCGCCGGCGACGTGCTGATCGACGGTGAAACAATTGCCGCGATCTTCGAACCCGGCCAGGTGGCCGCGCTCGGCATCACCGCCGACCGCACCATCGACGCAAAGGGCAAGTACGTCATTCCCGGCGGCATCGACGTTCACACCCACATGGAACTGCCGTTCGGCGGCACCGAAGCTTCCGACACGTTCGAAACGGGCAGCAACGCCGCGGCTTGGGGCGGCGTCACCACGATCGTCGACATGGCGTTGCAGCGCTACGGCGAGAACGTGCAGCAGGGTCTTGCCACGTGGCACAAGAAGGCCGAGGGCAACTGTTCGATCGACTACGCGTTCCACCAGATCATCGGCGGCATCGACGATCAGTCGTTGAAAGACATGACCTATCTCGTCGAGAACGAAGGCGTCACCTCGTTCAAGCTGTTCATGGCCTACCCCGGCGTGTTCTACAGCGACGACGGACAGATCCTGAAGGCGATGCAAACGGCAAGCGACAACGGCGCAATGATCATGATGCACGCCGAAAACGGCATCGCAATCGACGTTCTCGTTGCACAACACCTTGCGCGTCGCGAAACCGACCCGAAGTACCACTCGATCAGCCGCCCAAGCCTTCTCGAGGGCGAGGCAACACACCGTGCGATCGTGTTGTCGAAGGTCGCCGGCAACGTGCCGTTGTACATCGTGCACATGTCGGCCTCCGAAGCACTCGACGAGGTTGCCCAGGCGCAACACGAGGGTCTGAACGTGTTCGCGGAAACCTGCCCGCAGTACCTCTACATGTCACTCGAAGATCACCTGGCCCAGCCGGGGTTCGAGGGCGCGAAGTACGTGTGCAGCCCGCCGATCCGTTCGAAGCACGATCACCATCCTCACCAGAAGGACCTCTGGAAGGGCCTGCGGATGAACGAGTTGGCCATCGTGTCGACCGATCACTGCCCGTTCTGCATGAAGGACCAGAAGGAACTCGGTCTCGGCGACTTCTCGAAGATTCCGAACGGCATCGCCGGCGTCGAGCACCGCATGGAACTCATCTACCAAGGTGTCGTTCTCGGCGAGATCACCCTCGAACGTTGGGTTGAAACGTGCTCCACCACTCCGGCACGCATGTTCGGCATGTACCCGAAGAAGGGCATCATCGCCCCCGGCTCCGACGCCGACATCGTGGTGTGGGACCCGAATTCAAAGACGAAGATCGGCATCAACGACAAGCACCACATGAACACCGACCACAGCGCGTGGGAAGGCACCGTGATCGACGGCAAGGTCGACACCGTGATGTCACGCGGCATGGTCGTCATGGAGAACGACAAATTCACCGGTCGCAAAGGTCACGGCAAGTACGTGAAGCGCGGCCTCAGCCAGTACCTTCACTGAGAGGAACCACAAGATGAAG
>JBEBAF010000220.1:0-4921 GCA_041159045.1 Actinomycetota bacterium | reverse complement strand
CCTTGACGTAGCCGGTGCAGCGACACAGATGGGCCCCGAGATGTCGGGCCATGTCTTCGCGCTTGAGATCGGCACCCTTCTTGTCGATTTGTGCTTTTGCTCGGACAACGATTCCGGGAATACAGAATCCACACTGCAAGCCACCGCATGCCGCGAATGCGTTTGCGAAGTCACTGCGATCCTTTTCACTGAAACCTTCGAGGGTTGTCACGTTCGCACCGGCAACTTTGGAGAGCGGTTGCTGACAGCTCACGACAGCCTTGCCATCGATCAAGACGGTGCAGCAGCCGCACTGGCCGGACGGTGAACAGCCGTCCTTCGGCGATGTGATGTTCAGCTCGTCTCGTAGAGCGCTGAGGAGGTGCGGATGGCGCGAACTGACGGCAACAGGCGCGCCGTTCACAGAAAAGGCGACTTGGGCTTCGCCGATGTTCGTGCTGCTCATTGATCCATCCCGCCCCACGTGAGTTTAGTCGATTTTACATTTTGTCAAACCGAATGGTGGGAGGAAAGGGCGAATTCGAGCGGGATCAGTCTTCGAGAACCACGCCCCGCTGGCCCGTGATCGGCCCGTAGACCTCGGGGCGCCGGTAGCGGTCGAAGTCGAAGAGGGTCCCTTTGTACTTCTGGCACCAGTCCAGGTCACAGCGTGCCACGACGAGTTCGTCACCCGTGGTGAAGGCTTGGGCAACGATCTGCCCCGACGGGGCGATGATCGCCGACTGGCCAAGCGAGTCGACCCCCTCTTCAACGCCGCCCTTGGCGACGCCGACCACCCATGTGCCGTTTTGGTAGGCACCCGCCTGCATGACGAGCGAATTGTGAAAACCCTGCAGGATGTCTTGGCTGGGATCGGGAACGTAGTGGATCGGCGTGTTGTATCCGCACAGGATCAATTCGACGCCCTTCAAGCCCATGACACGGTAGGTCTCGGGCCAGCGACGATCGTTGCAGATCATCATTCCGACTCTTCCGCCAAACGCCTTCCAAACGCCGAAGCCTTCCGGGCCGGGTTCGAAGTAATAGCGCTCGGCATGTTGAAACGGGCGATCGGGTTCATGGTGCTCGTGGCCGGGAATATGAACCTTGTGATATCGACCAACGATCGATCCATCGCGCTCGACCAGGATTTGTGTGTTGAACCGGTGGCCGTCGTCGGTCAGTTCCGCATAGCCGAGGCTGAATCCCACGCTTAGCTTCTTCGCCGCATCGAAAAGCGGCTGCGTGACGGCCGACGGCATGGAGCGTTCGTACCAGTGGTCGGCTTCTGCGATGTTGTCGACGAACCAACGTGGGAAGAACGTCGTGAGCGCCAATTCGGGAAAGACCACGAGATCGCAACCGTGCGAGGCTCCCTGCTCGAGAAGTGCGATCAGGCGTGCAACCGCCGATTCTCGGGTATCGGCGCGTTGGATCGGACCCATTTGGGCGGCGCCGACTGTGACGATGCGTGACATGTCGGCAGTCTAAAGAATCAGAACGTGGCGTCGGTGAGATCGAGCATCGACCTGAGCAATACGTTGGCGCCGTCGACGAGCTGGTCTTCGTCGGTGTGTTCGGCCGGATTGTGGCTGATACCCCCACGGCTGGGCACGAAAATCATCGCTGTTGGACACACACGCGCGAGCATCTGAGCATCGTGACCTGCGCCCGAGGGCATCCGTCGCACACTCGGGGCGATCTCGGTTGCCCTGCGTTCGATGATGGCGACGACGCGTTCGTCGAATGTCACCGGTTCGAAGCGAGCGAGCGTTCTCTTGGAGATAGAAACGTTTTCGTCTTGCTCGATCTGAAAGCAGAAGGTGTCGATGAGCTGCTCGGCATCGAGGAGTGTGTCTTCGTCGGTGTTTCTCACATCCAATGTCATGGTGACACGCGCCGGAATGACGTTGATCAGGTTCGGGTGAACGTCGATCTTTCCCACAGTGCAGACCTGGTCACCCCCGAACCGCTCGGCGATATCGCGCAGGTAAACAGTGAGCATGGCTGCCACGAAGGCTGGGTCTCTGCGCAGATTCATGGGTGTGGTACCCGCATGATTGCTTTGACCCGTGATGGTGATCTCTTGCCAGGAAATTCCCTGAACACCCGTGACCGCACCGAAAGTGAATCCCTCGGCTTCGAGCACCGGGCCTTGTTCGATGTGAAGTTCGACGAATGCGTGTGGAGCGGCGCCGGGGCACGGCGAAGAACCCGCGTAGCCGATGCGCTGTAGTTCGTCTCCGAGGCGCTTCCCGTCGATCGAAACCGTGTCGAGTGCTTCCTCGAGAGCCAAGCCGCCAACGTGCACCAGGCTGCCCAGCATGTCGGGGGCGAACCGGGCTCCTTCTTCGTTCGTGAAGACGCCGACTGTCAAGGGCCGGGAAGGAGTGATGCCGAGGTCTTGGCAAGTTTGGATGACTTCCAATCCCGCGATCACTCCGTAGTTGCCGTCGTAAAGTCCGCCGGTCCTCACGGTGTCGATATGGGAACCGGTCATCACGGATTTGCCTGAGCCCACGTTCCACGTGCCGAAAACGTTGCCGATCGCATCGACCGTGACTTCGAGACAAAGATCACGCATCCACGAAACGACCAGATCCCGGCCGTCTTTGTCGTCGTCGGTGAGTGCAAGACGACTGCAACCGCCGTCGCCGGTAGAACCGATCTCGCCAAGGGCACGCAGGCGCTGAATCAGGCGGGGTCCATTGATCTTGGGGGCTGTGGTTGCGCTCATAGGCAACCTTCAGATTACGGAACGCGACTATCTTCGTCTGTCATGCCCATCGATCGCGCAAAACTTCGCGTCGCTATGGAAGCTGAAGAACAAAGGTTCATCGATCTCCATCCGAAGTCAAGGAAGGCGGCTTCGGAGGCGTTGGTTGGCTTGATTTCGGGTGTGCCGATGCCTTGGATGGTGCGTTTGCCCGGAAGTTTTCCCCTCAGCGTTGATCAGGCTGAAGGAAGTCGCTTCGTTGACATCGATGGAATCGAATACGACGACTTTTGTTTGGGGGACACGGGGGCCATGACGGGGCATGCACTCGCACCCGTTACCGAAGCAGTTCATCGCCAGGCCAAGCGCGGGTTCACGACGATGCTTCCTTCAACTGATGCGACGTGGGTAGCGACGGAACTCGCTCATCGGTTTGGATTGCCCAAATGGCAGATGGCGATGACGGCCACCGATGCCAATCGATTCGTTTTGCGTTTGGCAAGAATGTTGACGGGTCGTCCGAAGATTTGCGTGATGGACTGGTGCTATCACGGAACGGTCGACGAGACGCTGGCGATTCTCGACGGCAACGGGAACGTGGTCAGTCGGCCGGGCGCAATCGGTCCGCAGGTTGACCCGGCCTTGACCACGCGGGTCGTTCCCTTCAACGACGCCGACGCTCTCGAGGCCGCACTTGCGCACGGTGACGTTGCGTGCGTGCTCATGGAGCCGGCCCTCACGAACATCGGAATCGTCTTGCCGGATGCCGGGTACCTCGACGACGTGCGGCGGATCACGCGTCGGCATGGCGTTCTGCTGGTCGTCGACGAGACCCACACGATCTGTGCCGGGCCGGGCGGTTGCACGCGTGAGTGGAATCTCGACCCCGATTTCTTCGTCATCGGGAAGCCGATCGGTGGCGGAGTGCCCGTTGCCGCATATGGGATGACACAAGAGGTCGCCTCTCGAGTCGAGGAACGGTTGCGGAATTCCGATGTCGATGTGTCGGGCATCGGAGGAACCCTCACCGGAAATGCACTTGCCCTCGCGGCGGTGCGCGCCACCCTGTCGAACGCCCTGACCGCATCGGACTTCTCCAAGACCGTACCGATGGCGCGAATGTGGGCTGACGGCGTGAGATCGGCCTATTCGTCGGCCGGCCTCGATTGGCACGTACAACAACTGGGTTGTCGCGCCG
This sequence comes from Actinomycetota bacterium, assembly GCA_041159045.1. Lineage (GTDB taxonomy): Bacteria > Actinomycetota > Acidimicrobiia > Acidimicrobiales > Ilumatobacteraceae > F1-20-MAGs119. The sequence goes on along the minus strand of JBEBAF010000220.1, from coordinate 1,028 downwards.
AATATTGGTTCGGTTCGCCACCGAGAAACGGGGCAGATGCAGCTGCCGCGATGGACCATGAATTGGAGTCCTTCATGCATCTGTTCTGTTTGAATCGGGGAATTCTTCTCACGCCGTTTCACAACATGGCTTTGATCGCGCCATCTCACACCGAGTCGCAAATCACACGCCACAACGAGGTCTTCTCGGAAGCGATCTCCTGCCTGACGGCCGGGTCGTCCACTCGATGAGCCCTTGGCAATTTGTATTTGCAGCGGTTGTCGTCTGCTTTGCGGCAACGGCACAAATGGTTTCAGGTTTTGGATTCGCCCTCTTGGCGGTTCCGATGATGGGAATCGTGGTCGACCTGAAGACGGCCGTTGTGGTGTGCACGATATGCGGAACGTCGTCGAACACCTATCAGGCGATCGTTGACAAGGGGCATCGCGATGGTCGTCTTGCGATCCGGTTGATCCTTGCATCGATGGCCGGAATGCCGCTCGGTTGGTTCTTGCTCGAACGCGCAACGAGCGACCAATTGAAGGTCGTCGTTGGTTGTGTCGTTTTGCTGGCGATCGTGGCCCTTTCGCAATTGAGAGTCGCTTTGCCACGCCTGTCGGTCTTCGACTGGATCGCCGGGGTTGTATCGGGGGCGCTGGCGATTGCAACTTCGACGAACGGCCCACCACTCGTGATTCTTCTCAGGGCAAAGCGTTTGTCGCCGAATGAGTTCCGTTCGACCATCAACTCGATCTTCAGCGTCATCGCCATGGTCAGCATCGCCGTGTTCGCCGTCGGCGGCAGGGTCACAACCGACGTGATGATCGCGACCGCCTTGTCCATTCCCGGGCTTGTCGTGGGTATCGCGGTGGGTCGTCGTATTCGTTCGAGGCTCTCGGACTCGATCTTTTGGCGTTTGGTTCTGATGTTGTTGGTGGCGACCGCTGTCGCCTCGATCGTGACCGGCGTCTTCTGAAGCGACAGCCCCTATTGACCGCCGCCGAACCAATTCATCCACGCCTCTTTGTCGCGCGTTCGATAGACGTAGT
>JBEBAF010000219.1:0-7116 GCA_041159045.1 Actinomycetota bacterium | reverse complement strand
TGAACGTCGGCATGCTGATGTTCAAGCGTGGTCGCATCATCGGCACGGTTCTCCGTGCACGTCCGATCGACGAAAAGATCGCCATCAGTCAACGCTTCGCCGCCGAAATGTTGCCGCTTTTCGATTCCGGTGCGTTGAAGCCCGTGATCGATTCGCGCTACGCATTCGACGACATTGCAAAGGCCCACGAACACATGGGCGCCAACGCGAACGCAGGAAAAATCGTCGTCGACATTTCTTGAGCGGTCTTTCGACTCTCAATCGACCAACGCGAGTTCCTTCAGCCGTCGTGCAACCGTGGCAACGTCCGGATTCGACGACGCAACGAACATCACCAGTTCGTACACGTTGTCGCTGGACACTTTCGAGAGCGAGCACGAATTCAATTCGCAGAAAACTGCCGTGCAGACCCATCCGAGTCGTTTGTTGCCGTCGATGAGTGAATGGTTGTTGACGACCGAGATCAAGAGTGCAGCTGCCTTCTCCCAAATCGATTCGTACGCGTCTTTTCCGCCCACACTCGTTTGTGGACGCGCAAGCGCCGACCCGAGGAGTCCTATGTCTCGTATGGGTAGGGGAAGTCCGAAGAGCCGTGATGCGATGGAAAGAGCGTCGTCAAGATCGAGGTACGTGATCGCGGATCCGCGTCGAGACTTGCTCGATCTCTTCACTGACCGAGGCGATCAATGGCATCGGCGTGCACCGACAAGATGAGGTCGGTTGCCTCCGAGACGCGCTCTCGGTGTTCGGATCGGATGATGTATTCGCGGATCGCCTGTCGAGCAGCGTCTTGCATCGAAACACCTGCACGTGACGCACGGTCGCGAAGTGCATCGAGTTCGCTGTCGGAGAGCCGCAGGGTCATTGCCATCTCGTCATGGTATCAATTTGATACCACTTGCTGTTCCTCTATGCGGGGGCGATGAATTTGTCGTCGTCGGTGAGCGTGTAAAGCGTCCCCGATCCGGTGGTCTCGGATACGGCGATCAGCGCTCGTGCCACGTCGCGCGGCGGGCGGAACGTTGTGGCGGGCATCGACGAACGCAGTGGGTCGGGAACGATGTTCGTGTTGATTCCGCCCGGGCACAACGCATTGATGCGTTGGCCGCGACTTGCCAACACCGGCCCAACGCTGCGTACGAATCCTGCAACGGCGTGTTTCGTCGCGGCGTAATACGGGTCGAAGGGGAGAGGCCCGATTGCAGCAGTCGAAGCGGTGACGGTGATGGCTCCGTTTGACGCGAGATGAGGAGCAACCACATGAACGCCGAAGATCACGCCGTCGACGTTGACACCGAACACCCGCCGGTATCCATCGGTGGCCGCTAGTGCCAGGGGATCGTCGTCGATCGCCTGTGACGGGGTGCGGGTCATCACACCTGCGTTCAGAAAAACGTTGTCGATGGTTCCAAGTGCTGTGTTTGCGGCAGCGACCGCAGCACTCCACGCATCGAGGTTGGTGACGTCGCACGGCACGAATGCGCCACCAGATGCTTCGACGTTTGCGCGCCGCTGGTCGCCATCGAGGTCGATGCCAATGACGCGGTCTCCACGTTCAACGAGAAGCGCGACGAGCGCGTTGCCGAGGCCCGATGCCGCCCCGGTGACGATTGCGGTGCGGGCCATGATCGTGCAGTTCTCTTAGCGGGCTGCGATCGGCACGTAGTCGCGCTCTTCGGGTCCTTTGTACCACTGGCGCGGACGGCTGATCTTTTGTTCCTTGTCGCCGAGCAGTTCGGAGAAGTGCGTGAGCCAGCCTGCCGTGCGGGGAATGGCGAAGAGCACGGTGAACATGTCGACCGGGAATCCGAGAGCTTGGTAGATGAGGCCCGAGTAGAAGTCGACGTTCGGGTACAGCTTGCGCTGGATGAAGTAGTCGTCCTTCAATGCCGCTTCTTCGAGCTTCAAGGCAATGTCGAGCAGTGGGTTCTTGCCGGTGACGGCGAAGACGTCGTATGCGGTCTTCTTGATGATGGTGGCGCGCGGGTCGTAGTTCTTGTACACGCGGTGGCCGAAGCCCATCAACTTGCCCTTGCCTTCCTTCACCGACTTGATGAAGTCCGGCACGTTTTCGAGCGAACCGATTTCCTCGAGCATGCGCACAACGGCTTCGTTGGCTCCGCCGTGCAGTGGGCCGTACAGCGCACTGGCCGCGCCTGCGGCGGCCGAATATGGATCGGCATTCGACGAGGCGATCACGCGCATTGCAGTGGTGCCGCAGTTCTGCTCGTGGTCGGCGTGAAGGATGAACAGAATGTCCATCGCGCGCGCGAGAACCGGATCGACGGTGTCTTCGTTGCCGATCTTGAACATCATGTTGAGGAAGTTCGCCGAGTAGCTGAGCGAGTTCTCGGGTTGAACGAACGGCAGACCCTTGCTGAAGCGATACGCCATGGCTGCAAGGGTCGGGACCTTTGCGATGAGGCGGAGAACTTGGCGGTCGAGTGCCGGCTTGTTGAAAATGTCCTTGGCGTCGTCGTAGAAGGTGCCGAGCGCGGCAACCGACGAGATGAACATGCCCATCGGGTGGGCGTCGTAGTGGAATCCGTCGACAAAACGCTTGCGCATGTTCTCGTGGATCATCGTGTGGTGGGTGACGTCGTACGTCCACTTGGAAAGTTGTTCGGCGGTCGGGAGTTCACCGTTGAGAAGCAAATAAGCGACTTCGAGGAAGGTGCTCTTCTCGGCGAGTTGTTCGATGGGGTATCCGCGGTAGCGCAGGATGCCGGCGTCGCCGTCGAGGTAGGTGATGGAAGATGCACATGCGGCGGTGCTGAGATACGCCGGGTCGTACATGCGCAGATCGGGATCGAGTTCGCGCAATGCGGACGACGGGAAAACGCCGTCGGTGATCGGAACCGTGACCTTCTTGCCGGTGCGGTCGTCAATGATCGTGATGGTGTTGTCGGCCATCGGTATCCCCTTCAATTTTCCAGTGGGGGCTTCCTCCCCGAGCACAAACACTAGGCGAGAGGGCTGGGGAAACTACAACGGAGTGTTGTCGTGCTTCCGTGCCTGGAGGCGTTCACGCTTGTGCTCGAGTGCACGAAGAGCCGCGGCGATCTCGCGGCGCGTATCGGCCGGCTCGACCACGCCGTCAACGAGACCACGGTCGGCAGCAATGTACGGGTTGAGCAGGCGTTCGGCGTAGTCGGCCTCGAACGCTGCACGCTCTTCGGGCGTGGCTCGACGCTGAAGAATCGCCGCTGCCTGTCCCGCGCCCATGACCGCAAGTTCGGCCCACGGCCACGCGAGACAAAGGTCGTTGCCCATGGTCTTCGAATCCATGACGATGTAGGCGCCGCCGTACGACTTGCGCAGGATGATGCAGATGCGCGGAACCGACGCACGCGCATAGGCGAACACGAGCTGGGCGCCGTGACGGATCATTCCGCGCCATTCAAGGTCTTTGCCGGGGTAGAAGCCCGGAGTGTCGACGAGCGTGATGATCGGGATGTTGAAGGCATCGCAACAGGCGATGAAGCGCGCCGCTTTCTGTGACGCGGGGATGTCGAGGGTTCCCGCCAAAACAACGGGCTGATTCGCCAGGATGCCGACCACGCGCCCGTCGATTCGAGCGAACGTCGTGACGGCATTTGCCGCCCATCGGGCACGGAGTTCGAGGAACTCGCCATCGTCGACGAGCGAGGCGATCACCTTGCGAACGTCGTACGAACCCGTCGATGTTGCGGGAATGCATTCACCGGCTTCGGGTGTGGGTCGATCCCACGGATCATCCGAGTCGAGGACGACGGGAAGATCGTCGACATTGTTCGGTAGGTACTGCAACAGCTGCTCGGCGGCGATGACTGCTGCATCGAGATTCGCGACAACGATCGAAGCGACGCCGCTGGTTCGCGCGTGCGTGGCCGAGCCTCCGAGTTCGTCGTTGCTCACAACTTCGCCCGTGAATTCGGCAACCATCGTGGGGCCGGAAACGAACGCGTAGGCGTCTTCGGTCATGATGACGAAGTCGGCAAGACCGATCAGCAACGCCGGGCCGGAAACGGCGGGCCCGTTGACGATGTGGATCGTCGGGATGACGCCCGAACACGCTGCCAGTGCCCTGGCCGCCGAGCCCCATCCGTGCAGCGCGGCGATGCCCTCGACGATGTCGGCTCCTGCCGAACCCACGACCATGATGAGCGGCAACTTCTTTTCGACTGCGGTGCGTGCGCCGGTTTCGATCACGAATGAAGCGTCGGCAGACAGGGCTCCACGACGAACGGTCTCCTCGATCTCGATCCACATGACACGCCGCGGATTGTCGGGGTCGAATCTGTCGAGTGTGCGCACCTCGGCACGTGCGGCTCCCTTGACGGCTTTGACGAGCTGAACCGCGGAGGTAGGAGACGTGGCCGACATGACGCCCCGAGATTAGGCGCGAGCGAAGGGGAACGCACTTTTGCCAACGTGGACCCCCGGCTGGCGTGGTCCGCTGCGATTCACAACGTCGACGGCCACTTCGAGTGCAGCCTCGGTGGCCCGGTTGGGCCGCGGGCGCCGTCGTTGGGCCCACCCAACGACGCGACGGGGGAGTTCGGGAACTGCGACGCGCGTGAAATCTCCCGTCAGCCAGCCGGGGATCGCACTTGCCGGAACGATGGCGGCACCGAACCCTTCGAAAGCCATTGAAGCGAGGAGGCGAACACCGTCGATTTCCGCCTGGGACTTCAGAAGCACGCCGCGGTTTGCGGCGGCGCGATCGACGATGCGACGAAATGCCGTGCTGCGTGGAGGAAGCAGCAGCGGATGCTCGGCGAGTTCCTTGAGCGAGATCGTTTCGAACGACGACAGCTCGTGTTTTGTCGGCGCGATCAGCAGCATGTCTTCGGCGAAGAGTGCTTCAACGTGGAACTCGGGGTCTTCGAGTGGGAGGTGAACGATTGCGGCGTCGATGCCGCCGTTCTGCAGGCGCGGAACGAGTGATGACGTGCTGCCTTCGTGTACGACGGTGCGCACGTCGGGATGTTGCTTTTGCAGGTTCGTCAAGAGGCGCGGCATGAGCCAACGCGCGGTCGTTCCCAATACGCCGATGCGCGTGTCGCCCGAAACATGATCGTCGCGCGACTTGATGTCGGTTTCGATGTCGTCGAGTTCGTGGAGAATGCGCCGGGCGCGTTCGGCGACGATTTCGCCATCGTCGGTGAGTTTTCCCGAGACCCGGTCGACGAGTACCGCGCCGAGATCCTTCTCGAGGCGGTTGATGTGGGCCGAGACGTTCGACTGAACGGTGCCGAGCGAGCGGGCTGCAGCCGAGAACGAGCCCTGGTCGGCGATGGCAATGAGACTGGCAAGTTGGCGAAGTTCCATCGTGAGCCACCTCTCGGGTTGTCGCTTGGGGGCATTCGGAGCACCGTCACGGGACGGATATCACAAAAAATGATAACAAGTATCTCTTCGTTCGCCTTGAGTGTTCACGTACCCACATGTCAAGATAAACCCAACAACGCAAGCCAACCCTTCCCCCAAGGGCGTTTGCGAGAACCCGAACATGGTCCCCCCACCATGGGTTCGAAGGTTGAGAAGCCCCGCGTCCCCCACGCGGGGCTTCTCCCGTTCTCGGGCCGCTTTTCGCGCCGTGATTCCGCCCGTACAGTGCCGCCATGGCTGGCGCCGCGTTTTTCGACCTCGACCGCACGCTGTTGGGCGAGGCGTCGGGGCCGGTTCTCTCGCGTGCGCTGCGTGGTGCGGGAATCGGCGGTTCCGAGTTTCCGTTCGAGCCGCTGCTCTACAAGTTGTTCAACACGGTTGGCGAAACCTTGCCGAGCATGATCCTGGCTCGCCAGGGTGCTGCGTTGCTCAAGGGTGCGCGGCGCGATGATGTGCGTGAGGCCGCCGCAACGGCCGTGCATGGTTTGCGCAAGTTGATGCAGCCGTACGCCGAACAGGTGATGAACGAACACCGAGAAGCCGGCATGAAAGTGGTGATGGCAACAACCACGCCCTACGACTTCATCCTGCCGTTTGCCACTGCTCTTGGATTCGATGATGTCGTCGCCACACGTTTCGCGGTCGATGCAGACGGCGTGTACACGGGCGAACTCGACGGCCACTTCGTATGGTCGCAGGGCAAATTGAATGCGGTCAGAGAATGGGCATCAGCAAACAATGTGTCGCTCGGCGAATGTCACGCCTACTCCGACAGCTTTTACGATGCACCACTGCTCTCGGCGGTTGGGAATCCGTTCGCAGTGAATCCCGATGCGCGTCTCACGCTTCTGGCTGCCGCACGACGTTGGCCGGTGAAGAACTTCGACGTTGCCGATGGCATCGCGAAGGTTCCGGTGGTCGGCTTGGAAGTGCAGAAACTCGCACTTGCCCTTACTCGACCGTCGACATTTCCGTTTGCGCGCTTCAGCGTGAAAGGCGTCGACAACATTCCGAAGTCGGGGCCGGCGATTCTCGTTGCCAACCATCGCAGCTATTTCGATGTCGCCGCTGTGGCAATGGCGGTTGCACGTTCGGGCAGAACCGTGCGCTTTCTGGGCAAGAAAGAAGTATTCGACGCGCCGATCATCGGACAAATTGCAACTGCAATGGGTGGCATTCGTGTTGATCGTGGCACGGGAAGCGACGAGCCACTGTTGGCCGCTGCCGATGCATTGTCGATCGGCGAGATGGTGGCGATCATGCCCCAAGGGACGATTCCTCGCGGACGTGATTTCTACGAACCCGTGTTGAAGGGAAAGTGGGGCACGGCGCGTCTTGCCGCGCAGGTGAAGGCACCGGTTGTGCCGATCGGACTGTGGGGAACCGAGAACGTGTGGCCACGCAATTCGAGAGTGCCCAACGTGTTGAACATCGTCAATCCACCAACCGTGCGCATCGTCGTGGGTTCGCCGGTTGCTTTGACGTACACCGATATCGAGGCCGATACCAAACGCATCATGGGGGCAATAATGAATCTGCTCCCCGATGAGTCCCGATTTGTCATCGAGCCCACCGAAGAGCAGATCAAGCGGGCGTCGCCGCCCCGTTGAGTTGTTCCGACTGTGTTGTCGGTTACTTCTTGGCAACCTTCTGGCGCACGATGTTCAGTGCCGAGCCGGCCTTGAACCATTCGACCTGTTCCGGGCTGAACGTGTGCTTCGCTTCGAATTCGATCTTCGAGCC
>JBEBAF010000218.1:0-13726 GCA_041159045.1 Actinomycetota bacterium | reverse complement strand
ATCAACGGCGTGAAGCCGATACGGCTCATCCAGATCGGGTCGGTCATCACGCCCACATCGGAATGGCACAGTCCGGCCGCGCGAATGTCGAGCAACACATCGCCGGGTCCGACCACGGGGTCTGCAACTTCGAGGTAGCTCAACGGCGCGTTCGTTTCGGTGAAACACCAACCCTTCATGAAATGCAAGAGTACGTCATGACCACATCGCACCCACGAGACAACGCAAGCCGCCCAACCACTCCGCGCTTGAAGCCGATGTCGCCGCTGACGCCGGAGGTCGAGGAAATCCTCGTCGGAAGCATCCGATCGGTGAACGGAGAACCTCTGAATCTGTTCGGCACGCTTGCCCACCACCCAAAACTCCTCAAACGGTTCCTCGCATTCGGTGGTTTCTTTCTCAACCGAGGAGTCCTCCCTCCGCGCGAACGCGAGATCATCATCCTTCGCGTGGGCATGAACACGGGGTCGATCTACGAATTCGGCCAGCACACGGTCATCGGCCGCGCTTGCAACCTGACCGATGCCGAGATCGCCGCCACGGCCGATCGCGTGTCAACGCATTCGTGGTCGAACCGCGATCGCGCGTTGCTTGCGATGACCGATGAGATCTGTGCGAACGACTGCGTGAGTGAGCCCACATGGAAAGAGCTCCGCGCCGATTGGACCGACGCGGAGCTCTGTGAGTTGGTATTGCTTGTGGGTGTGTACCGCATGGTCGCCGGATTTCTCAACACCATGGGAGTTGAGTTGGATCCGGACACTCCCGGCTGGCCCATTTGACGCGGTCTAAATCAATTGATGACCACCGTGACGTAACCCGCAGAGATCGTCAGCCCTGGACTAGCTGCCGGAATGAGATCGAGCGTGATTCGGACCGAAGGTGGCGAGAGCGTCACCGTCGCACTGAACGAACCCGCGCTCGACCAATCTGGCTCGCTGTTCCACGAATTCCACGTCTTGTAATAGATGGCCAATCTCGCGGAGATGCTGAGGTAAGGCGAACTGTTGGAAATTGTCAACGAGAACGACGCGTCGTACTTGCCTTTGCACCAAACGACAATGCAGTCGATCTTTCCGGTCGACGTCCCAGCCGAAGCAGAAGCAGTGAAGCTGAACGCACCGTTGGATACCGATCCGCTCACCGCAAATGAAATTCCGAGGACGCTGAGCGAGAAACTCACAGTTCCGAAAAGTGTCGCCGACCTCCAGGCTCCGCCTGAATATCGCATGGTTCCGATTTCGAGCGTGGCAGCCGCGGTGTAGTTCGTGAGCAGCGTCACCGTGCCACTGGCACTGATGTAGAAGCCTGCGGACTGCAACGCCAATGTCACGGTTGCGGTCAGTTTTGCCGTGCTCGTAGTGCCGACGCTGATTGTCGCCGTTCCGGTTGCCCCTGCATTCGAAATCGTGAATGCGACGTTTGCGGTGGTCACATACAAGTTGATGGAGGCCGATCCTGTCAGGCTGTAAGTCGTCGTACCTCCGCTCCGGCTGAAAGAGCCGGACAACGTGACGCTTGCTCCTGCGAGAGTCGCACCACCGCTGAAGGACAAGGAGTAACTACCGCTTGCCGACTTCTTCGCGGTCAAGGTGGCGTTCGAAGTCGCAATGCCGAGATTGACCGAGAGAGATGCCGTCAGTTCGACCGAGCCTGCCGTATCGATCGAACCCGAGAAGCTTGCATTTCCTCCGAACGCACTGCCACCGAGCGCCAAGGACGCGCTGAGCGAACCAAAGAAAGATCGACCGATTCCGGACGACGAGATTGCCCCGGAGCAACCTTGCTTTGTGACAGTCCGCGTGGCATTGGCAGCTCCGTTCGAGTACCCCAATTTCAACTGACCACTTGCACTGAACCCGCCAACCGGCAAACTGACTCCGGTCGACGAAGCGAAGTAGAAGTCGCCTGCGCTCGCCGTTACTTCCTGTCCGCGCGCGTTCGTGATTGTTTCCGTGCCGCTTGCGTTGCACCAAACAACTTTGCCGGTCACGGATCCCGTGAAGACGTTCGCGAAGTTGACGGAAGCACTGATCGAAAGCGCCTGCGAGGTGATGGACCCCGTGACGCTTGCAACGGTCAGGCTTCCGACGACAATCTGACCCGAAACCCCAATTGCGGGACTCGCCGTCGTCATGTTGAAGCTGAAGCTTCCGTTGATCGACATCACGCTTCCGATGGCAATCGTTGTTGAAACCGAACCCTTCAGGCTCTCCAAGCGACCGCCGCTGATTCGAACCTCGAGACTCGCAGACACGGAGGCGCGCAACACCTCCACCGTCCCGTTGATCGACAGGTCAAGCAGAGCGGACGTCACGGACACGGTGGCGCTGATGTTCGCCGATTTGATGACAACGAGCCCCGGCACCAGCGGAAGTTCCGTGGCCGTAGCAGTGAGTGCGAACGTCGTAGCCGACATTCGCAAGGTCGCCTGCAACGAAGTGGAACCGACGGAGAATCCTCCGGTGAAGTAGAGCGACGACGACGTCGGGTTCGTCAACGACACGTACACCTCGAGGTGCGTGGCGTTGAGATTCACAGGACCGACAGTGAATGCCCCGATGTCGGCCGACACCCTGAATTCCCCGGCAACCGTATTGATGCTCGCCTGCAGATTCAGCGAGACTCCGGCGATACGACCCGTAAAGCCGACTCTGATTCCTGCCGGAACAGTGACTCGTCCAACAGTGCATCCGAGCGGCGCAAACGTAAATTCGGCATACGTGGCAGTCAGACCACCTCCGAGGAGATTGACGACCTTCGGGCCGTTCGGTCCGGCCGAGGCGCTACCTGCCGTCACGGAAACACAAAATGCCGTAGGTGACACGTTGAGCACCGCACTGAGGACAACACCCGAGTCCATACCCACGAGATTCCGAATGGACGGTGGCAAGACGAGTGAAATCGCCGCACCAAAGCCGGGGAAGGGCATGCCCGTCTGGTACGAGAATGAAACCGCGAGGTTGTTCACCGTGACTCCGGACACACCGAACGCATTCGTCCACGGAATTTGCTGACCCTGGGCATTGATCCCGAGGGTTGCCGAAACCGAGAGCTCACCCGTCGCAGTGACGGCAAAATCGACAACGACGGGAATTTCCGACGGCTGACTTGGAACCCTCAGTCCGCCCTCGGCATAGAGCCCGAACGAGGGCACCCAGTTGACGAAAGCCATGCGCATACCAAACGAAATGATGCGAATACCGCTCTGCGGCGCACCTGTGGATGGCGAACGCGCGAGATAGGTGTCTCCATTGACGGGGATGCCGATATTGAGTGTGAAGTTGCCGGTGGCAAGACCCTGCAGGGAAAGACCGACAGGTGTGACCTGGACTCCGGTGAGGCCGAGCGACGTCAGCAGAGCCGTCGGAATTGTGACCGACCCGAACAACGTCGGATCGTTTGCCTTGAGGTTCTGAATTGGAACGGTTCCGGGTGGGTCGTACGACGCAATCGCATAAGTGGCAAACGCAATAGATACGTCGTTGAATGTCGGTCCTCCGGTGAATGGAGTCCAACTTCCGGTTGCACTCGCCTCAAGCAAGAGGCCAGATGAACTGAATGTCACGGACGCCACGAAGTTGGAACTGAAAACTCGGAATTGACCCGTCGCCTTCACGCTGACCGGGCCGGACGGCGGCACGGCCAAGGCAAGCGACCCGCCCGTGAGTTGAACCCCCGAGGCAAGAGTCAATGTTCCAACCGAGGCGCTGATCGCCCACCCCGTGGCCGCGCTGTACGTACCGGACAGCGCGAATGATGTCGTTCCGGCGATTGTGAGAGTCACAGAGCCGCCGAATCCGAGTGACACCGCGCACGAGGCCAGATTGGACAGGTTGGTGCAATTCGCAGTGAGCGAGACTTGTGCGCCACTCACCGAAACACCCGATACGGGCGACCAAACAGAAGCAACCTTCTGCGAGACGGTGAAATTCAACGACATCGCCGTTGCCGTGCGCTGAATCGACCCGCTGATCTGGTTCAGTGTGAGGCCCGTGAATGGCGTGAACGAGAACGATCCCGGCGCGGTGCCAAGCGAGAGTGACCACTCGCCCGAGTCCGGGAGTGCCGCTACCTCGAAGTTGAATGTCGTGGCCGTGCCACCGTTGATCGAAAGGTCAAGCTGACCCGAAGCCGAAACCGATACCGAACCGCCGGCGGGCTTGCGAATACGCACTGCGACAGACTTCAGCTTGACCCCGGTCATCAGTTGGTATGGCCCTGCGAACCGAGCACTGACATCCCAAGACCATTCGGCCGACTCAGACGCGCGCGTTGCCGAACCCGTGAGGTCGCAAGCCGTGGAAGTTCCGGTGACGGTCACGGCAAGCGACGTGACGTTCGCACGCAACACGCAAGAGGTCGGAACGGCCGTCGAACCCAACAGCTTTCCGATGGAAGAAGGCGGGGTGAATGCCGCGGTGACGTGGACTCCGGATGTCGGCAGAGTGACCGAGGACAAACCGAGAGCTTGGAGGGCGGGGGTTGTCGGCGACCACGAAACGGCTCCCGTTCCCGCCACGATTGCCGCAAGTTCCGCGGCCACCGTTGGACCGCTCGAACCGAAGGGAGAAAATCCCGACAGACCACCCGTGACGACGATGTTGCCGCTCGCAGTGAGATCGATTGTCAACGACGCAGTCGCGCCGAGCACCGAAGCCGATCCCGAAATTGACGCGGTTGTGGCTGTGGGTGTCTTCGTGTAGGTGAAGGCGACACCATTGAGTGTCAACGCCGAGTTGATCGCAAGCGATGAGCTACTGCCGGCTATCGAAACGGTATTGGTTGCCGTATTGACCGAACCGGTCACGGACATCGTGAACGGACTCGTTGCTTGGACGTTGAGCGTCGCAGCGATACTGAACGCGTACGAGCAAGTGTTGCCAGCGTTGCAGGTCAATGCCCCCTCAACGGTGAGATTCGTGAACGACGCTCGCGAATTGATTGCCAACGATGCCACGGCGAGACGAAGAGTGCCCGACGTGGAAGTAGCGGTCTTTGTAAACGTTCCGGTTACCGCCGCACCTGTCAGGCTGAATCCTGCGACCGGAGTCCACGTACCGGTTTGGCTCGAATTGATCGTCACGCTGTATTCCGTCGCGTTCGTGACGGTGACGCTGGCGGAGAGATTCAAAGTTGATGTGCCGAGACTGAGTGCGAGGCTTCCCGACAATCGTGTTGGCACACCACTTCCGAAAGCGACCTGGATGTTCGACAACACGGCACCACTGAAGGGTTGCCAAGTGCCGGTGGCCGAGCCTTGAACAGCAAAATCCACTCTCGAATTCGACCAGTTGATCGAGCCACTGATGTCGGTGCGGAGCCCGGCGACCACCTCGATGTCAGAGGCGGAGACATCGAGAGCAACATCCCCGTTCGACTCGAGATCGCCGGACGCGACGAACGTTGGCGTCTTGCCACCGGATGTCGGGCCTTGTCCGGACAGCGATGCGCCAGTAAAGCCGCCGTCCTCGAGTCGAACCGTTGTCTCCCATGTCCAACCCGAAAGGAACGACACGGCAGCGGTCACCCTCGAATCGAACGCGGCGGTGAGCGTTGCACTTGGAGCGGCAAAGGTGCCGTCGGACTTCAGCGGGAAAACGATGCCCTGACCGGTTTCAGATAGAGAGAGCGAGTCGATCGGCCACGACGATGGGAACGTGAGTGTTCCGCCGGTCAGCTTCAGTCCGCTGAGATCCAGTGATCCGCTCAACCCAGTAATTCCAAAACCCGCGATCGACGCGGCCTTTCCGCTGAAAGTTATGCGGTTACCACCGCTGCATGCTGCGGCCGCTGCCGCGAGCTCGCTGGTGAGGTCCAATCCCGTCAACAAGGAAGTCGCCGGCAGTAGTTCGTCGGCCACATCGACCAGCTCACACAACGATTTCAGTTCGGCTGCAGGTCGAACAATCACGGGGAACGATCCGAGACCGACGATCGTTCCCGAGGCATTACGTGCAGAAACGCTGACCCGTGCCGCGCCAACAGCCGGGGCACTGATTGCTGCACCCGACGTGTTTGCCGATGCAGCAACTGCGCCGCCGACGTTGTCGGACACGACCCATGTCAGCGTCGATCCGGCAGGCGCCGTCGCCGCAACGTTTGCCGCGGCACCCCCCGCGACGATGACAAGCGGACTGGAGGGCCCAGCGATATCAAAGGTGATGTCACTGGGTGGAGCGGCACCGATAACCACTGAAACATCGTCGGTCGCGACGTACGAACCGCTACGTGCCGTCACCCGAAAGGTCACGGTTCCCTGCAAGTTGGGTGCGGTGAACTCGAGCACCGAAGTAGTTGACGCAGCAGCAACAAGAATCGACTCGTCGGCCGTCAGCGCCGAGTCGCCAGCCAGAACGGACCATGCGAACGTGGTGCCGGTTCCGTAGGAGGCCGACGCTATTGCAGTCACCGCCGCCCCACTGGTGGTCTCGATGCGACCGTCTCCGAACGAATCAGCGTTGACACTGAGCTCCGGCAAAGTGAACTCCGGACGCGAGCCCGAGGTTCCCGCGGCATCGACGCTTCGCGGAAGTCGCCGACCCGAGTAAGAGCTACCGACGGCCGCCACGTCGGGTGGCGTATAACCAACCACCGGAACGACCGTGATGTTGAGTCTGTCGACTGCCGAATGCTTTCCGTCGACGGTGGTTGCCTCAAACGTCAAGGTGACCGGGTCGTCGACTTGGGGCGCCTCGAACCGAGCGTTAGATCCGTCGGCGACGACATTGACTTTGATTCCCGAATCATCAACTTGCGACCACGACACCGTCCCCGCAGATGCACGTGCCGTCATCGAGACTGTCATCGGAACGTAGACCGTGCCACCGATCGGCAGTCGACGATCGGCAATCTTCTCTGGTCCCGATGCATCGATGGTAAGGGGTGCGTTACGACGAAGCATCGATGTCTGAATCGTGTCGTCAGCCGAGTCGGATGATCCGTTCACAAGAACAACCTCGTACGACCAACCCTCCTTGTCCGTGTCCGCCCAAGGCGTGAGAAGAATCGATGCCGGCTTCGACTCGGCTCGAGGTGCCAACGCGTTACCTGAACACAATGCCGTTGCTGCGCGCAGGGCTCCACCCAATCGCACGCAATTCCAACCGTCAGATTTCGCGGTTTCGATGGCTAGAGGCGCCGACGAACGCACCGCAAAAACGGGGGTTGATGACACACGACCTTCATTCACGACCGAAACCGTGAACGATGATGTGTCCCCAACTCGTGCGGCTTCAGGGTCGGTTGCACGGAGTTGCATTTCGGCGTGCGGAACATCGACAACCAACAAGCGCTCGATGGTTGGGTCGGCGCCGCCTGCAGACGCGATACGCGCGTCGATGACACCACTCTGAGCAACGGGCTGCGGAGTTGTCGTCGCTTCGAATACCAGTGCCGGTAGCGACTGGTCGGGCGCGACAGGCTTCGCAAGGGTTGTGTTGCATACGACAGCCAATCGCGCCGCGTCAGTCGACGTCGATTGCTCGATGCCCAATGCACCAGCAGCATTCAAAGCCGATTCGAGCATCGACGCAGTGGGCTCGGGATCATCCGATCCGGCAGGTCGCGGTGCACTGCACTTCCAGCCCGAGCGTACGGACAAACCAATTGCGGTCGGATACGAGACGGCCACCGAGACTTGAGCGCCGGAAGCGAATGCCTTTGATCCGACATTTCGTACGACGTATCCGATGGACGCAGCCGTGTTGGGTGACACGGTGGCGACACCAGGATCTCCGGCCTTCCACGAGCCGCCATTTTCGACCGCTGCGGTGAGGCCTGCGATCGGTTCACCAGCGGGTCGAACAACAAAAGGCAGCGAAGCGGCGTTGTTCGTCGCCGTTTCTTTTTCTTCGCCCGGCGTGGTTGCGGACGCGGTGACTTGTACGGCATCTCGCTTCGATTCGTCGAGCTTGAACGTGAGTACGGCCTTCGCGGAATCTTTGGTGGCGATGCTGCCCAGGTCGCACTGTCCGACATTGCCCACGGCAGAACACTTGAAACCATCGGACGACACGAACGTGGCCGTCGGAAGGTCGACCTTCAGCGATACCGCGCCTGCTATTCCGCCGAGGTTGCTGACCGCGACCTTTACGTTGACCTTCTCACCAGCCACCGCGATTGGTACTCCCACGGCACTCTCGAGGTTTACGACGAGATCCGGCGCAGCCGGTGGCACTACCGGATAGTCGAAAATCGCATTAGCCGTGAAGTCTCCTGCACCAACCGTGCCGCGCCACGTGATCTCATTCTCGGTGAGTTCAGCGCCTTCGGCATCTTTGCCGGGTGTGAACTTCGGCGCAATGCCGCTGATTTCGAGGACGGACGTCAATTCGCCGGGTTTGAGACCGCTCTTGTACGTGCAGGTCTCAACGACGCATACCCAACCACTACCGGAAAACTTGATGTTCTTCAGACTCGAATTGGTGCCGAGCGCTGAAAGTGAAACGGAAGGTGCATCGATGACGCCGACGTTGCCAACCGCAACGCTCCACGACACCTTCGTTTCGGAAACGACTCGCTGTGGGCTCGTGACGAACGTCTGGACCTGAACCTTTCCGGAAGCCGATGATCCGGCCAGACGGCCCTCAGCCGTTGCTGAAGCGGCACCGTCGGGGAAGCTTCCCGATGCCACCAGCTGGTATTTGTCGACTTTTTCGAGAATCGAGCTGTCAGCGTTGCCGGCCGCGCCCAAGAGTTGGCCTGCCAGCTGGTCAGAGATCATCGTGAGCGGCGCATCCTTTGCAATGGACAGCGAAGCGATACCCCACGCCCGCTCTCCCGGCAACAACACGGCGGGCGTGAGTTCACCGCTTGCGGAAGCAGACTTTCCGTAGGCGCACGAGCCCGACCCACATTTCCAGCCGGCCGACGTTGCCGTTGGCGCGGGCGCAATCGATGCAAAACTCACTCCTGCAGGCAACTTGTCGAAGCGCACTGACACCGGAGTTGATGTGGATGTCGAGTCAAACGACACGTTCGTGACGGAGAACCACACCATGCCGGTACCACCTGCTTGCATTGGTGACACGATTCCAACTCGGGCATCGAGTTTCGCCGGCGGCGCGGCTGGCACTTGGATCGGACCGGGCGTTTCGCTCGGCGCGACCGCATGTGCCTGGTCTCCTGCAACGGGCGGAACCACAAGAGACACGATGACGACTGACGCCACGAACTTCTTTATGGACTTCATGAGGCGCACCCCGTTTCTCTCCATCCGATAAGTCTTCGGACGTCACCGGATCGCTCGTATGCGGGTAGGTACTCGGCCGCACCGAGCCGTACACGGTCGATAGCAAATTCACGACGTTCAATCTGGTCGGATGTCGACATATCCGCCGACGGATACGCCATCGTCGGACCATGATCTTTGAGTTTTTCCGTACAGGATGTTTCGATTCCCCAGTAGCGATTCGACCAAAGCATCTCGGAGACCTTCAGAGTGTTGGAGCGACACGATGACGCCGACGAACACTTGAGGATCCAATCGGCGATCGCGTTACCGCCGGCTGGCGAGCTGACGAGAAACTCCGCCGCCCATCCCAATCCGCGATTGTCGGCCGGAGCAGTGATTGACGGGTCGTAGCCATTGATCGAGGCGACCCAAGTTCCGACGCTCCCCGCGAGCACCTCTTTCACGATCTTCTTCATCGACTTCGACAAATACGCACAGTTGGTGCATTGCACCGTTCGACTACCCGAGGTCAGGTTCCACTGCAACGTCCGTATGCCGGCGCCCATCACCCATGACGCCGACGACACCGTCAGAATTCCGTCAGCGTCGGTCTTCATCGTTGATGGCACAGTTCCCGACACCTGTGGTGAAGCCTCTGCCGGAAGCGTGGGCCGTTTCGACTGGATGTTCAAGGTGACGATTCCCGACATGTTGGGCGCTGCCGTGGTTGTGGTTGCAGCCGAGGGCACCGATGATGCGGAAGAGCCACTTCCGGCGGCCACCGTTGTTGTCGGAGCCGAGGTTGCAGTGGTTGTCGTCGAAGTATTGGCAATCGTCACCACCTTGTCGAGGTGATAGAAGGCGCGCTTTGCGAAGTCGCGCCAGCCGGTTGGATTCGGATGAATTGCGCCGTACGAGGTGCTGATCAAACCCCAGAGAGCAACCGACATATCGTCGCCCTGCAGCGCTGCAGCTCCGGCCATGTCGTGCACCCAGTTTGTGGTGGCGCAGATGCCGTGAGGTGTCCACGCCTTGAATGTGTCGAATTCCGCCGACTCGTTCGCCTGCGAGTCATAGCGAACAAGGTCCCAGTTCAGATCCGTGATGGTCTTCTCCTGGGTTGCCTTCAGATTCTTCATGATCGTCTCACCGACGAAAGTCCAGTCTCCTGCATCGGAGTTCGCCAGCAAGCCGGAGTTCATGCGACCGACCGGATCGAAAGGAGTACCCTCGCCTTCGTCGCCGCAGAAGGCGTTCGTGCCTGTAGCCGGGTCGACGACGTCGGACTGAACGAGGTTTGGGTAGGCGTTCAGAAGTTTCTTTCCGAGAGTGATACCGGCAGCCGTTGCTTTCTGGTTGAGCAAATCGTTCAGTCGGGAATATGCAGCGGAGAGTCCGCCACCCGGAGCTGCATAATTCGCAGCGTTCTCTATGTACGTGCGCTTGTCGCCTTGATCACAGTCTGAGATGCCGGGCGACACACACGCGGCAATGATCGCGCCAAGACCAAGTTTTCGCTTGACCGCATCGTTCTCTTCCCACCCGCCGACGTCGTTACCGCCGATCGACATATAAATGGCGTCGATCTTTTTCGGCTTCGAACCCCACGGCAACGAATTCACCCAGGCCACTGCGTCATCGAATTGCGGTGCATTCGACTGCGTCGCGTCGGAAGCCGAGTCCATGACGCGGTTACCGTTCTCATCGACAGTCGCGTCGTAGGACTCTGCCGCCAAGTGTTCGGTTTGCGCACCCGTGCATGCGAAATGCTTCCAATAAATGTGAAGAGATGGGTACTTGCGCTGAAGTTCCATTGCGGCCTGTACAAATGCGGCCTTGCTTGAACGGTGGCAGAGCGCGGCCCCGTCACTCGCGTGGTTGTTCAAGCCCCACCACTGAGTGGTGTTCGGGTCTCCAGTCGGTACGGCGGGGTTTCCCTCGCCGGAGCCGTACGAATCGCCCAGCCCCACCAGGACAATGTCGGGAACGCCTGTCGCTGCCGGCGTCTCTTCTTTCTCGTCGTACGGAACGTCGAGTGCCTCATTCTTCGTCCGATTCTTTGATGCTGCGTTATCGCTCTGGGATCCGCATGCTCCGGTAACGGCTGCGACGACGGCCACAAGCACCAACAGTGCTGCACGACGATGATGTCTGCTGGTCATCACTTGCCTCCTTGGTCGGCTGCGCACTTCTCTGCGACAACCCCATCGATCACTTCTTGGGCCTTCGACAGTGCATCGTCAGCCGCAAACTCTTGAACAAGCACCGCGAGGGACTTCCCGGTGGGATCCAGACTCGACGCTTCAGCCATTTTGTCCATCGCATCGGCGCTGATTTCGAGTGCGCTTTTCACTTCCGTTGGCATTTCAGCGGCAACTTTGCGGAGGCTCGTAGCCCGCGCGGCCAGATCGTCGCCAAGAGGGGCTTCGGCCACCGACCGAGCAGCAACTCCACAAAACGTCTTGGTATCGACCGACAACGACGACTGAACGTTTCCCGTTGCGTCTGCCGATTCGCCGTCTGTCGACTTCTTGCTTGAACCGCACGCGACGAGCGCAATCGACATCGCTGCACAGCCAACGAGAAAGTGAGATGACCTGTTGACTCGCATCGAATGTCGCATGACTCCCCCAGCCGCCCGGTCGATCAACCGTTCCATGCGATGGTAGGCGAAGTTGAACGATTATCAAGGCGGCGGAAGAGTTGACCCAAACGAAAGACCCCGGCCCGCCGAAGCGAACCGGGGTCTTCGATTCAAAGGCCTGTCCGCCGGTCGCCCGGCTACACCGTTTAGCCGCCGTTCGGCACCGTTGTTGCTACCGGCCTGAGGGGCGGAAGCGCCGACGGCTTGCTGACCGTGGTTTCGGTTGCGGCTGCGATGGTTGCGGTGGGCTCGCCCGCAGGAACGGTGGACGATGCGTTGATCGCTGCGGGATCAACGATGCGTTCGTCACGCGTGGGCAGACCGGGCTTCGTGGCGGGTGCAGCGAGGTCGGTCGGGAGCGGACGATTCACCTGGGTGATTTCGAGCTGACCCTCTTGGGTGGTGACGGTTTCCTTGCCGTTCGCGTCGACGACCTTCTTCTCGATTTGGTTGTCGCCGGTTTGGGTGAGGATCTCGACGTTTGCATTCGCGTCGACTCCGTCGCGACCGGGGGTGCGAACATCGACAGCCGGCGCATCGGCGGTGACGGCAACCTTCACCGGATCACCATTGGGCGCGGTGACCTGCACTGCGAGTTGATCGCCCGTGGTGCTGATTTCGTTGCCCGAACCATTCGACGAGGCGGCGAGGTTTCCATCGGCCAGCGAGAGGACGACTGCAGGGTCGTCGGACTTCACGCCCGAATCAGTGACTTCGATCGGCCCCTTCGACGAACCCTTCGTGTCGATGCGGATTGCGGCCTTCGGCGTGATTCCGGTGACACGCGATGCATCGGGAAGATTGAATTCCAGCTTCTGGTCTGCGGGGACGTTGATCATGTAGTCGACGGGCGCACCCGGCTTCTGGGCAGCCGACGAACGAACGGGACGAATGGTCGTTCCGCTGGGTGCGGCTTCACCGGGACGAATGACTCCGGCGGGGGTTGTGACCGACCAGTTCAGCGCGGCCGAACGCACGAGAAGGAGCGACTTGGTGACCGTTCCATCACCCTTGCCGAACGGAATCGTTGCCGAGTCGCGAGCGGTCATCGAGGTGATGTCGAGGTCGCTCGGCCCACCGGTCCACACGGCTTCGCCGGTGTCGGTAGCGGGGTTGGAACCCGAGTAGTCGAATGTCCACTTCTCGTTCTTCAGGTCGATCAACACGTAGCGATCTTGGCCCGGCCAGTTCGAGTCGTACACCTTTATCTTCGCCGAATCGGTGCCCGTGTATTCAACGGCATACGGCAGGATCGCGTGACCACCCTCGGCCGTGTACACGGCGAGAGTGAAGACGACCTTCTTCGTGGCGAGTGCGGCTTCGAGAGCTGCGACCTTGTCTTTCAACGACTTACCCTGCCATGCAACGGTTTCTTCCTGCGTCGACTGGAAGAACTGTGTGGCGAATGCGCGCATGATGTCGTGCGTGACGGTTGCGTCTTGCGTGAGCTGCACGCTGGGCGGATTCTTGCCTGCGGTGAAGCGGTTCGCTGAGAGCACAGCGAATCCTTCGCAGTGACCCGCTGCGCGGTTGTCGTTCACCATTGCAGCCCAAGCCGCGGCTTCCGCCGTGGGCTTGCAGGGTGTTGCGCCATCGACACACACGTCGGGGCCATTGCCGAACATTGCAACCAGGTCATCGGCACCGAACACTTCGGGCGACGCTGCCGCACCGAAGTTTGCGAACGCGAAACCGTTCGGGTTCGGAGCAAGACCTGCGTCGGCGTTCTGGCCGGTTGCCTGCGGAACCGTGACGTCGGCCGCCTTGTTGTCGCCGCCGCCTGCCGTCGCGCCTCCACCTCCGCCGCCGCCACAAGCGGCGAGAAGTGCGAGCGAGCTAGCTGCGATCAGGACACGTCGTTTTGAGTTCATTGATTCACCCTTCGTTCGACTTCGGTTGATCACCGA
>JBEBAF010000217.1:0-7837 GCA_041159045.1 Actinomycetota bacterium | reverse complement strand
ACTCGGTGAAGTCGACCGCGTCGTCGCCGTTGTCGGTGGCGAAATCAAACTGCAGCTGACCGTCGTCTTCGTCGAAATCAAAATCGTCATCGTCGTCGATTGACATTCCGGAGTCGGACATGGTTTCGAGTCGATTGACGTACGCCGGAAGATCGTCGTCATCTTCGATCATTGAATCGAGCTGCGATTCATAGGCGGCGACGCTGTCGATCATGTGGCCCACCGGTGCGGGTGTGCCGATGATGTCGCACGCGCGTTGCATCAGAGCAACGGCCGCCTTGGGTGAGCTGATTTGCCCGGCGTAGGCGGGGACCGCGGCCCAGAGTGATGCCGAGGGCATTCCGGCTTTGGCGCATGCATCGTGCAGCACACCCACGATGCCGGTTGGCCCTTCGTAGCGAGAACGCTGCAGGCTGAACCGGGAGACGAGATTTTCGTCGGTGGCGGTACCGATGAGTTGAACCGGGCGCGAATGGGGCACATCGGCCAGCAATGCGCCGAGCGTGAGGAACATCTTCGAGTCATACTTCTCGAAGACACCGAGAACTTGTTCGGAAAAGAGGCGCCAGCGCAGACTCGGCTCGGGCCCAAGAAGAAGAATGACATCGCTGCCCGCCGAACGTGCGTGCCAAAGACCGATGGTTGGCCAGACGATCTTGCGTGCGCGACCATCGCTGAGCTTCACGTGCGGCCGAATCGTGGCGAAGTCGGTGAAGAGTTCGGGGTCGATTTCGGCGAGCGCGGTTGCGCCCCAACCCTGCACGAGGTTCTGGAGAGCCGATGACGCCGCATCAGCCGCGTCGTTCCATCCGGTGAATGCGGCGATGACGGTGGGGTTGACGAGCTTGGGTTCGGAAATCCAACGAATGTGCTCGGTGCCGCCCATGACGCCCTAACGCTATCGACGCATTTTCGCTATTTCGGACGCTCCAAATTGGCTCGTACGTAGTAATTCGCGCCGCCGCCGGAAGCGAGAACGTCATCGAGCCAGTTGCCTTCGTACACGTCGTTTGGCCCCTGAATGAGGTCATTCTCGGTGGCGCCTGCGGGCGTGGTGACAAGGGTCCAAGCCTGGCGTTTGTAGGTCCAATTGTCGGAATCGAGCGCGTGTGCCTCGCGCCAGAACGGCACCGCCGCATCGTGTCCGACCGTACGGTGCAGATATTCTCCCATCGCAAAACATGCACCGGCCCTCGACTTTTCGATGGACAACGGGCGTGATGCCTCGACGACTTCATCGGGCGTCATCGCATACGGACTCGCCGAACCGTTGCGGATCCAGTCGATCAGCGCGGCACGGTATGCCTCGGAATCGTCGGGGATCTGCCTGACCTCGCCCATCATCTTCTTCAGGCGATCCGGCAACTCATCGGGAATTTCTCGATCGCGTGACGGGCTGCGTTCGATTCCTGCTTGCTCGGCCGGACGAACGAGTACTCCGTTCTCGTCGATCCACACCGCCATCGGAACGTTGATGAAGCCGAACAACTCGTTCGTGCAATGCGTGGTGTCGATCAGCGAAGGATGTGTCGGTGCGGCCGCATCGATCCACGGCTTCGCATGAGCGGGGTTGATGTCGAGCGCGACCGTGACGACGGTGCCGCCGAGCGGTTCAATTTCGTTGTGCAGTGCCTGCCACCCGGGCAGAGCGAGTCTGCAGCCTCACCAACTTGCCCAGGCCACCATGATGATGCGGCGGCCTCGCAACGAGGCGAAACCGAACGCGTTACCCATTGCGTCGATGAGCGACGACGGAAAGCGCGCAACGGCAGTTGCCAAGGCGCGGCCGGTGGCGGTTGCGGCACCAAGGGCCCACACACCATGTGCTTCATTCGCAACGATGGGCATACCGAGTCGTGCGGCCGCGCGTTCGACGTCGACGATTCCGTTGTCGAGCGCGCCGGGTGCGGGCACGCAAACTTCGCCGCGACACATTCCCTCGGGCTTGGCTTCCCAACCGGTGATCCGGGCGAACTCAGCGGCCGGAAGGCGAAGGCTTTTCACGATCATGTGGCGACTCTATGCCATCGGAACGTGCCGGGCGGACAAGAATGGAGCAATGGCCGCACAGATCGAGATCGCCACCGAGGCAACCGACGAACTCGTCACTGCAATGGCGGGGCTGATTCCACAACTCTCGAAGTCGAACCCGCCGCCCACGAAGTCGGAGTTGAAAGATCTCATCGGCTCGGAAGCAAGCACGATGTTCGTTGCGCGGGTCGATGGTCGCATCGTTGGTTCGTTGACCCTCGCGATGTTCCGGATCCCAACGGGTATACGGGCATGGATCGAGGATGTCGTCGTTGACGATGCAGCGCGAGGCCATGGTGTGGGCGAGGGGTTGAATCGTTCCGCGCTCGACTTCGCCAAGGCGCATGGTGCCATCACGGTCGAATTGACGTCGCGACCCTCGCGCGAAGCAGCGAACCGCTTGTACCAGCGCATCGGTTTCGTGGCCCGCGAAACGAACGTTTACCGCTACACGCTCTGAACCGTGCCGGTAGACCCTCGACCGAATGATGTGCCGTGGCGTGAAGCGCGATGGGCCGGAATCGAAGACCTCGTCCTGTCTCGTGCCGATGTGACGTTGCGCGCAGCGGTTGTCGGTGATGCACCGCAACTCTTCTCAGTCTTGGACCACGACGATTGCTGGGCTCACGTCGCGGGACGACCGAAAAACGTGGATGAGATGCCAAAGTTGATTTCCTCCGCCGCTGCGAAGGGTCGATACATGTTCGTCGTCGAGCGTTCGGGCGAGATCGTCGGAACAACGAGCTATCTCGACGTTTCGGTGAACGATGCTCGATTGGAAATCGGCAGCACGATGTACGCGCCCGGGGAGTGGGGAAGCCCGCTCAACCCAACCTGCAAATACCTTCTCATGGGCCATGCATTCGAAGTTTTGGGAATGGGTCGAGTGCAGCTCAAGACCGACATTCGCAATCTGCGGAGCCGGTCCGCCATCGAACGTTTGGGTGCGCGGAGCGAGGGAATACTCCGCCGCTATCAGCGGCGTACGGATGGCACGGTTCGCGACACGGTCATGTATTCGGTGATTTCCGAAGAATGGTCAACCGTGCGAGATGGACTTCTCGCGCGCATCGGCCAATCCTGAATTCAGCCGATGCTGCGCACCTTCAGTGCGTGCGCGGCTTCGTGGAAGCGGTGTCGGATGCGTTCTTCGTCGACTCCGATTACTTCGTGGTTTTCCATCAGCAATTTGCCGTTGACGATGCTGTGAGTGACGTCGTCGGCCCGCGACGAATAAACGAGGGCGGCGCGCGGGTCGTAAACCGGTTGCGTGTGTGCCGTATCGAGGTTCACGACGATCACGTCGGCCTTTGCCCCCGGTTCGAGACGCCCCGTGTCGGGGCGGTGCATGGCGAGGGCGCCTTGGGCCGTGCTCATCTCGAGAATTTCGCCGATCTTGAGGAACTCGACATCGGAAGTCACGGTCTTGTGAATGAGGCCCGCGAATTTCATCTCTTCGAAGATGTCGCTTGAGTTGTGGCTCGCCGGGCCGTCGGTTGCCAGGCCCACGGTGATGCCTGCCGCCATCACCGCGCGTAGGGGCATGGTGCCCGAGCCGAGCTTTGCGTTGCTGATGGGGCAGTGGGCAACCTTCGTTCCGGTGCGCGCGAGGATCTCGATGTCGCGTGCGTCGAGGCTCGAACAATGCGCCGCGGTCACATCGGGGCCGAGAAAGCCGAGGCTGTCGAGCCATTGCACGGGTCGCATTCCGTAGTTCTCGGTTGTGTAAGCCACTTCTTGTTGACCCTCGGAGAGGTGTGTATGGATCGAAATGGTCAACTCGTCGGCCAGACGACGAACTTCATGCCACATCTCCGCACCACACGAATAGACGGCGTGTGGTGACAGTGCGATGTGCAGCAGACCATCGCGCGTGTCGTGGTGTTCAGCGACAATGTCGCCGAAGCGCGCCATGGTTCGGTGCGAGTATTCGGTACGTGGTGCGTACAGGCCACGGTCGGCAAAGCCGTATCCGAGCGTGGCGCGAAGGGGTATTTCGGCAAGTGCATCGATTTGTGGTTCCACGTCGTAAGCGTCGAAGTGTTCGTTGAACGACGTGATGCCCGCCTTCAACATTTCGAGATCTCCGCACAAGCTTGCCCAGTAGAGCGTTTCGTGATCGAAATTGCGCTTCAGATTCCACATCGTTTGCAACCACTCGAACAGCAGAACGTCTTCGAGCAAGCCGCGAAGCAGCAAGTTCGATGCGACGTGAGTATGGCTATTTGCAAAGCCGGGCATCACGACCGATCCACGGGCATCGATGATCTTCTTTGCCCCGGAAACGTCGGTGGACGAATCACCAACTTCGGAGATCGAATTTCCCGTGATCGTGACGACGCCGTTCACGATGTCGGACCGATCGGCCATGGGAAGAATGGTTCCATTGACGATTGCAATGTCGCAGTTCACGGCCTCGACACTAATGGGGAGCCGGAATGCGTCGGCAGAGCCGCCGTAGAGTGACGCCATGAGCGAGACGACCACATTGCACGTTTCCCGTTGGGTCAGCGGAACCCCCGAGCAGGTGTGGGCCGCGTATACGACACCCGAATTGTTCGCACAATTTTTCGCTCCTGCAGGGTTGTCGATCCCGCTCGATTCGGTCTGCCTTGAACCTCGAGTGGGTGGTCGATGGGAATGCACCATGGTCTTCGACGAAACCGGAGAACGTCATCCCAACATCGGTCGGTTCACGGCAGTGGATCCGCCGCGTAGTTTCACGGGCTTCGAACCGAGCGTGGGACTCACTTCAATCCAGAACTTCATTCCCGATCAGAAGGGAACGCTCATCGACATAACGCAGCTCGACGTTCCGAGTGAGTTCGCATCGCCCGATGTCCCGTTCCATTTCAATACGTCGTTCGACAAGCTCGAGGCATTGTTTGCGGAACCCGAACGAAAAGTTGTCGTGACCACTGCCGTTGCAGCAAGTGTCGAACGAGTGTGGCAATTCGTCAGCGATGTGAATCTGCCGTCACGATTTTCGAAGGAGCTCGTTCGTGCCGAGTGGATCGGCGAGCCCGGAGTCGGTTCGGTGATCCACGGACACATGAAACTGGGCAAGAACGAATGGGACACCGAATCAACGGTCATCGACTATCGCCCGAACGAAGGATTCATGTGGTCGGTGTATGGCCCTGACGACCCCGTCGCAGAATGGGGATTCCGTATCACCCCGCTCGGAGACGGCGTTTTGCTCGTGATGCATGCGCAATTGGGCACTCGATCAAGCGGCCTCTCGGCCGCCATCAACGCGCAACCCGAAAAACGTGACGAAATCGTCGCGGACCGCATGTCGACGTGGCGGGCGAACATGGAAGCAACGGTCCTTGGCATCAAGGACCTTGCCGAAAGCCGCTAGCGGTTTCGGTTACTTGGCGAGTTCCGCGTCGATCGCGGCAACGATTGCCGGATCGTCGGGGGTCATCGTCGGCGCAAAGCGAGCAACAACGTTGCCGTTCTTGCCCACGAGGAACTTTTCGAAGTTCCAGAGAACATCCGGATCTTGGTTCGGTGTCATGCCAAAACCCTTCAGGCGATCGCGGAAAGCGTCGGGGTCGCCCTGTGCACGTGGCGCAGCAGACGTGAGCTCCTTGTACAGCGGGTGCTGGTCTTCGCCGACGACGCTGATCTTCTCGAACATCGGGAACTTCACCGAATAGGTGAGTGAGCAGAATTCGGCGATCTCGGCGTTGCTGCCGGGTTCCTGTGCGCCGAAGTTGTTGGCGGGAAAGCCGAGAACGGCAAAGCCCTTGTCCTTCTTCTCTTCGTAGATCTTCTCGAGGGCTTCGTACTGGGGCGTGAGGCCGCACTTCGATGCGACGTTGACGACGAGGAGGACGTTGCCGGCGAAGTCGTTGAGCGAGGTGGGCTTGCCGTCGATGGTCTTCAGTGGGATGTTCTGAACGTTGGACATGCGAGAAAACATAGTGCCATTCGCGCTGACTCGCTCAGCCCGGCGCGAGGCGCCTGGTCATCAAGCGTGTGAGAGAAGCGGCGGCAAGGGGGCCGATCACCCGATGGCTGCGTAGCACGTAGAGCGGTTCGAGTTGGTCCGCGGCGAACTTGTTACGAAATTGGCTGATTCCGTCGAACCGATATTGCTGATCAAAGAAGCGCACGATGCGGTGGCCGATCGGGCCGAGTGAATGGTCGTCGGGCCCGAGGTCGTTGGGCTGCCAAAACGGAATCGGTCCGTTCGATGCCATGAGGTAACCCTCATCTCGCAAAACGTCGAGAGCCAGTGCCATTGCACCCTCGAGTGCACCACGCGGCGCGTCGGGTCGTCGTACAACATCTTGCAGATACCACGATGTTGAGTTCATCGGAGTGCAGGCGCAGAAGGCAACGACGTCGGTGTTCAGCACGCAGGCGAAGTATCGACGGATCTCGGCAAGCTCGAGAAAAGATGTTCGTTGAAAGGAGTCAGTACCCCTGGCTTTCCGTTCGGCCTTCCATGCTCTCTCAACGTCGTGAAGTGCATCACGATCCGCCGGCGACTCGAGTGGGAAGACTTCCCGCCATTGATACCCCAGTCCAGCGGCATGATTGCGCGCCCACCGAACCTTCTGACGGCGTCCACCCGCGAGAGACCACTGAGTGAGGTCGACGATCGATTCGATTCCCACCCACGTTGGCAGAAGCCCGTGTGCGATTCCTGCCTTGTGTGTCTCGTCGTCGACGAGTACCGCGAAGAGCGGTTTCTTCGAACGTTTGGCGTGCTCGAGAAGCCGCACGAGCAATTCGGTGCGGTCACGGTGACGTGCTACCGGCGACCGCCACGCCAAGATTGCGTGCCGTGCCTCGAGAAAGGCCACGAAACCATCGCGCTCGTTGTTCCAGATCAAGCGCCACGGATCGGGGCTGAGTACGTGGTAGCCGCCCGCTTGGTGGCCGTGAATCGACAGGCAATCCATGACCTCACTGATGCAGTCGCTCACGACTTCGGCCATCGACTTGATGATAGGTGGAATTCATGACCCGAGAATCCGTCTACATTCGTCGCATCCTGGAAAAGACGTCACGAGGGGATGGCATCGTTGATGGGCAAAGTGATCAAAGGTCGACAATCCGCCGGGCCGGGGGCCGATGGCAAGGTGCTCTTCCTCATTGGTATGCGGATCAACACGCCGTGGAAATTGTGGAAGTGGCTACCCGTCTTCATCGCGATGCCGCGCATGCTTGCCGAGTTGCAACGCAACCGCGACCTCGGTTTGGTCGGCAAACCACGGACGATGGTGTCGGGGCGCGTGATCACGGTGTGGCAGTACTGGAACTCGTTCGAACAATTGCAGGAGTACGCACGTGCATCGTCGCGCGCACACCTTCCCGCATGGCGGAGCTTCAACCGTCGTATTCGCGACAACGGCGCGGTCGGGATTTTCCACGAGACGATTCTGCTCAGTGACGACACGGTGGAAACCGTTTACGGGAACATGCCACCGTTCGGGTTGGCGGCAGTCACGGGAGTCGTTCCCGCTTCGCAACGTGGTCAGACAGCAGCCATTCGACTGAAAAAGTCCGACCCGTCGGGTGCGCCTGTCGATCCGTACTGACGGCTGGGGATCGGTACATGCCAGTCGACGATCGTCCCGTGTCCGCATCGTGAATCGATGACACATTCACCGCCGTTGCGGGCCGCGCGTTCGCGGATGTTTGCCAGCCCGTGCCCTTTGGTCGCTCTGTCGTCGATTCCAACACCGTCGTCTCGAATCATCAGTCGAATGTGATCATTCACCACCTGAATTGCGATGAGGACGCGCGTTGCTTTGGCGTGTCGTGCAATGTTCGAGAGGCATTCGCG
>JBEBAF010000216.1:0-2784 GCA_041159045.1 Actinomycetota bacterium | reverse complement strand
GGCACCGGTCTTGGCCAAGACCTCGACTGCGACAGCGTGCCGAACAGCATCGACGTCGACGACAACGGCAACGGCTCACTCGACATTCTCGACCAGAAAACGAACGATTCGACAGACACCGACAACTACACGGCAAGCATCGCGACATACAGCGACATGAACGCGCCGATGACGGCGAAGTTGAACATCCATGCTGCAGATGCGGCAACGATCCTCACACAGGTGAAGTCGATTCTCGGCGCCGATGCATCGAAGAATGTCGGTGGAAGCTTCCAGATCGCGGTGTTCCTCGGCGAACAGAACCTGACGAAGCCGCTCGGCGGCGCACCCACCGAAGTGTGGATCGAGTGTCCCGGCATCAAGTGGTGTGATGCATCGAATGGCACCGCTGTGATCCACGCGAACTCCGAGATGCAGGGCAACCAAAGCGACATCGAAGGCAAGAAGTGGAACACCTTCGCCAGCACCGACTTCACGAGCGGCAAGGCGGTCGCGGGTACGAACGGCAAGTCGAACGGTTTCTACAAGTTCGGTGAAGTTGGCAACGGTCGCGGTCGTTGGGCGACTTTCGTTTCGCCGAACTACAGCGCCGACGATGTTCTCTCGGTGGTTCGTGCAAACGACGTGATGGTGTTGCACGGAATGGTGAACGGTTCGGACGTCAACTTCCCGGTCACGGTCAGTCCCTTCTTCGTGACGACTCCGTACATCAAGTCGGTCACCGCAACCGGATCAACGGCATTGAACACGACGACCAATGTTTCGAGCGGCTACATCGCGATCGGAACCGATGGCAAAGTCGGTCTCACGTTCTGGCGTCCGCAGCGCATGTTGCTCGAAGGCGAAACCGGAGAAGCGGCAAACGCTTCGTTCAAGTCGCAGCACGGCTTGCACTACGGCATCACGCCGTCAAACGGCTGGGTGAACGGCAAGTCGATTGCCGGTAACCAGGTAGAACTGGGATGTGGTGGTGCCGATGCGGCAGCGAACTACACAGGCCTCTCCAGTGGTCTCGAAGCCCAGACCCAGGCATACGGCAAGGCATCCGATGATCCAGCCACCGACTTCTGGCCGGTGTTCGACAACTCTTCCGACGATTCGACCGACAACGAACTGTCGTTCACATTCGATTGGAAGAATTGCCTCACGTCGCACAAGCCGGCGCATTTCGGCCCGAACAACCGTGCATCGCTTGCGGGCAAGAGCCTGAGCGACATCCTCGGCTACACGTGGAACGACTTCGCCAACGACGCCAGTGCATACCAAGAGTTCAGCCTCACGGGTGTCGGCTCGCCGTCTACCAACGGCTACAACCGCTCCGTTCTCACCTTCCGCATCTACAGCCCGAAATGGAACGGCCAGGCACCAAGCCAGAACAACAACTCGAACAACAACTCGAACAACAACTCGAACAACAACTCGAACAACAACGGTTCGAACTCCGGTGGTTCCAACAACAGCGGCGGTTCATTCACATTCATGACGGAGATGAAGAATGGTTCATCCGCCGATGTAACGGTGAGTGGTCTCGCAAACTGCTCGACGCTCAATAGCAATCGTTCTTCCTGTGCCGGTCTCGTGACGTCCGGAAGTGCGGTTGACTTGGTGTCATCCGGCTCAAGTTTGACGATTGATTCTGATCCCGCCGGAATCTGCTCCAAGCCAGCAGGAACAAGTAACCGCGTTACGTGTCGTCCCACATCGGCAGACCAAAAGGTTGTCGTTGTGTCAACCGTCTAGAAATCGGACGTTTCGCACGAATATTGCATGATTTCACGCGAAAGAATTTAAGAATTCCGTCGAAAGTGGGGATCTTCGGGTCCCCACTTTTGTCATTCCCGTAAAATTCTGGAGTCATGTTCGAACGCCCCCGCGCCCGACTGATCGCCCTGTGTATCGGGTGCGCCTCGCTCGCCGGCGTGGCGATGCCGTTGACCGCTGCGGTACACGCGTCGTCGTCGAACATCCAGAATCAGGTGAACGCCCTGCTCGACGAACTCGATCGTCTGGAAGTCCAAATGGACGCGGCCTCCGAACGCTACGCCGAGGCAATTTCGTTGCAGGAAGACCTGAAGGGTCAAATTGCCGAGGCAAAAGACCGTGTGGCGAAGAAGGAAGCAGAACTCGCCGCGATGCGCCGCGACCTTGTGAAGGTTGCCCAGCAGGCTTTCATGAACGGGGGTCGCGGCAACAGCCTTACTTCGTTGCTCACCGACCCGGGCGGCCTGAACGCCACGGTTCAGAAAGACCATCTGATGGCGGTGGCGATGAACGCGGGTGCCAACACCACCGACGCGGTTGATGCTCTGGTCGAAGACCTCAATCTCGAACGCAAGGCGTTGGAGAAGAAGCAGAAGGCGGCGGTGAAAGCTGCTGAATCCGCAACGGCCGAATACCACTCGGCCGAAGATCTCGCGAACTCGTATCAGAGCAAGTTGAACAAGGCGCAGAACGAACTCGGCGCGGCACTTGCGGCCGAGCGCGCACGTCGCGATGAACTCGCGTTGCAGCAGTCGGCGGCCCTGGCGGCGAAGTACAAAGCCGAGGCGGCGAAGTACAAGGTGAAAGCGCCCTCGTCGAGGGCAGGTATCGCCGTTCAGGCGGCTCTGTCGCAGTTGGGCGTGCCGTATCAGTTTGCACGCAGCACACCGGGAGTTGCTTTCGACTGTTCGGGCCTCACGCTGTACGCGTGGGGGAAAGCGGGCGTTTCTCTGCCGCACTATTCACGCGCCCAGTATCAAATGGGTCCGCGCATCCCGCTTCAGGCAGTCCAGCCGGGCGACC
>JBEBAF010000215.1:0-3320 GCA_041159045.1 Actinomycetota bacterium | reverse complement strand
GTTTCGTAGTCACGAGCCATCGTCATGATGTCTTCGTAACGCGAGACGGCGTAGAAGCCGAGCGGTGTTTGGTGAACCGGTGCTTCGTCGCGTACGCGCTGGAAGTAGTGGTACGGGCACGACAACACCTCGGGAGTCACCATGTTGGTTTTCGTGATGTCGGCACCCAGCGTGTCGGCGTTCGATTGTTCGGCGGTCATGACCGATCCCCCTTCTTCCCCTGTTCTTCATTTTCGCCCGTTCGGTAGTCGCCGAACGAGGCGTCGCGTGCGTCGAGCGCCTTGGTGACGCCCTGAGCGAATTTTGCGAAGTATTCCTTGCTGGATCGCTGATGGAACCCGAGGGCGTTGATGTCGGCCGTGGCCCTCATGCCATCGCGCATTCCCATGGCCTCCATGGCCCGATGAACCACACGCTTGTTCAGCGCTTGCAGATCGGGCGGCACCTTGGCCACCCGCTCGGCGATCGACAACACCTCGGCGTCAAGGCTGTCGGCGGCGAAAGCGCGGTTGGCAAAGCCGGCTTCGACCGCTTCGGCGCCGGACATCGAATCCCCGGTGAGCATCGACTCCATTGCACGACGCATCCCGAGCATCCACGGGTGCCATGCCATGTCGGGCGACGACATCGACCGCACCGGTGGGTATCCGATTTGCGCATCATCGGCCACGTAGACGAGGTCGCACGCCGTCGCCAGTTCGGTTCCACCGGCAAGGCAATAGCCGTGCACCTGAGCGATGATCGGTGTTGCCATATCCATCATTTCGAACCAGCCGGCAAGAACGTGACGTGCCCATGCGCCGTCGGCCGTACTGATGGGCCAAGGCGGAGTTTCCGACTTGTCCTGCGCCAGGTCGTAACCGGCGGAAAAACTCTTTCCGGCTCCGCGGATGATGACGACGCGCACTTCGGGGTCGGCATCTGCTTCGCGCAGCAATTCGAACAAACGTGAGCGCAACGCATGCGACAGTGCGTTGCGCTTGTCGGGGCGGTTGAGCGTGAGTCGTCGCACGTGGGTCGACGGCGTGTCGACGAGAACCGTGTCCTGCATGTCTCCCCCGTTCGGTTGTCAGGCCCGGGCGAATGCCCGATCAGCCGCCAATCGTACGACCCGACTCCCAGTACGGCGCACGGAGCTCACGCTTGTTGATCTTCCCCATGGCGGTACGACCAACGGTGCTGACGATGTCGACGGTCTTCGGACACTTGTAACCCGAGAGTTGGGACTTGCAGAGCACGATGAGTTCTTCGGGTGTCGGAGCATCGTTCATGTCGATGGGCACCACCAGAGCCTTGACGGCCTCGCCCATGTCGGGGTCGGGCACGCCGATGACCGCAACGTCGGCCACTTTGGGGTGTTCGATGATCACCTTTTCGGCTTCGGCCGGATAGATGTTGACGCCACCCGACACGATCATGTCGCTGAATCGGTCGGTGATGTACACGAATCCGTCTTCGTCGACGTAACCGATTTCGCCGAGCGTGAACACGCCGGGACGCAGGTGCGCCTTCGCCGACTTCTCGGGGTCATTCGGATACACGATGCCACGGCCCGTTGCGTCTTCGAAGAACAAACGGCCCTCGGTGTTCGCGGGCAGTTCGTTGCCGTCGTCGTCGACAACCAAACAACGGGTGAACGGCGGGTTCACCACACGACCAACCGAACCCGGATGGGTCAACCAGTCTTGACTGGTGATCGAGCAGACAGTGCCTACCTCGGTTGCACCATAGGCATCGACGAACACGGGCCCGAACCACTCGATCATTCGCTTCTTCACATCGACCGGGCACTTTGCGCCGGTGTGCGAGAGCATCTTCATCGACGACACGTCGTACTTTGCACGCACGTCGGCGGGAAGATCGAGCATGCGCTTGAAGTGCGTCGGCACCATCACGCTGCTGGCCGCCTTGAATTCCTGGATCTTTGCGAGTGTGCGCTCGGGGTCGAACTTCTCGAGGATGACCACCGGAGTTCCGGTGGCGAGAATGCGAACACCCGACAGTGGGCCGGTGTGATACATCGGCCCAACGACGATGTGTACGCCGAGCGAGGCGAACCGGTTGGTGGCAAGAACGGCGATGTGTTCCGCGATGTTCGTTCCGCCCGCGAACATGGTGGGCGGAAGATCGACACCCTTCGGAAAGCCGGTGGTTCCGCTGGTGTAGAGCATGTTCGGCCGAGGTGCGACGTCGTCGACGGGTTCGGCGTCACTTGACGACGCCATCAGGGCCTCGAACGACTCGACTCCGTTCGGCAATGCGCCCGATGCACGCCATACGACGATCGGAATCGGCGTGCTGAGTTGCGCAACCGCGTCGATTGCTCGGGCGAGATTCTCGGGGCCGGTGAAAAGCAAGCGGGTTCCCGAATCGTTCAGGATGTACGCAGCTTCTTCGGCATTCAGGTGGAAGTTCACCGGCACGCTGCTGAGGCCGGCATGGAGTGCTGCCATGTGCGCGAGGGCAGTTTCGAGACTGTTCTCGGCGTACACGGCGATGCGGCGGTTCGGGCCGAGGTCGCGCGGCTTCAGGTTGTTGACGACGCGATTGATGGCCGAATTGAGCTCGGCCCATGTCATCGTCAAGGACGAATCACGGATTGCAATTTCGTTCGGTTTCGCCTTTGCAGCGTCAACCAGCACTACGGCCATGTGAAGAACTACTTCTTCGAGACGGTTGCCCAGACGGCGGGTGCCGCAACGCCGGCGATCGCCATCTTGATGAAGTCACCAACGAGGAAAGGTGTGACACCCATCGTGAGCGCGTTTTTGTCGCCGGTGGCGACGGGAACGTTCAACTTGTGAGCGAGCCAGAGCGAACCCATCGTGTAGATGATGACGGTGCCGAGAGCCATTGCCGACAGCGACGACATGACCTGACGGTCGTGGCGACGCTCGGCCAAGCGACCAACGACGGCCGCGGCAACGATGAAGCCCATGAGGTAGCCGAACGTTGCACCGGTGCCACTTTGCCAACCGTGTGCACCACCCGTGTAGAACGGCAAACCAACGAGGCCCATCAACCAGTAGAGAAGTTGGCTGGCCGCACCGCGGGTCATGCCAAGCGACGTGCCGGCGAGAAGCACCGCGAGGGTTTGACCCGTGATCGGCACCGGCGTGAAGCCGAGCGAGATCTTGATCTGCGCCGCAGCGGCGGTGAAGAGGGCGAAGGCCACAACGAGGAGCGCACTGCGCACCCTGGCCCGCGAGCGCAGGCCGGGCACCAGGTCGACAAGGACGATGGGGCTGGAGGGAGCAAAAGCTTCAGCGGTCATTCGCAGGATCGTACCGATCCGAGTGCCCCGGCCACGAACCCGCCAG
>JBEBAF010000214.1:0-7882 GCA_041159045.1 Actinomycetota bacterium | reverse complement strand
TAGCGGTTGCCGCGGTCGTCGTGAATTCAATGCCACTTTCGGTGCCGCAAACCGAGGCGAATCCGATTCCCCTCGTGACGGCGGTCGTCGAGCGTCGACATACGCGCGCATTCGAACAGGTACGACGACTGGCCACGGCGGTGCCCGAGGTCGACATCATTTCGTTGGCGCATTTTGTGGAATCACCGACAGTCGACGTGGCGACGATGGTTGCTGCTGCGCTCGAATCCGAACTTGGCGAGGACCTGTGAAGTCGCCACGAATTTTCTTCGTGATGGGTGCGGGTGGCGTGGGGAAGACCACGTATTCGGCCGCTCTCGCCGCAAGGCTCGCCATGGAGTCCGCTGCGAGCGAGCCTGTGCACGTCTTGCTCATCACCGTCGACCCCGCACGACGTTTGGCCTCCGCGATGGGCGTTGTCGCGAACGGAAACGACATCGTGAAGGTTCGGTCCAGCGACGGAATCGAATTCTCGGTTTCAATGCTCGATGCACCCGATGCGTGGGATTCGTTGATTCGACGCATCGCTCCCGATGAAGCCACCGCATCGCGAGTTCTGTCGAACGGCCTCTATCGCAATATCACCGGCCGCTTCGTCAACAGTCACGACTACATAGCGATCGAGAGACTTTGGGAAGTGGTCGAGTCGGGGGAGTTCGACATCATCGTCGTCGACACGCCGCCGTCGCGCAACGCTCTCAGCGTCCTCGATGCTGCCGAGCGAATGCGCGAATTCTTTTCGAGTCGACTGTTGCGTTGGCTCACGGTGCCGGCAACGAATCGTCTGATCGGCCTGACGTCGCGCCCGTTCTTTGCTCTCGCCGACAGGGTTCTCGGTGCACGGTTCCTCGGTGACATCGCCGAGTTCTTCGCACTGTTCCGCACGATGGAACCCACCTTCACTGCGCACGCGAGCGAAGTCGGGAAACTGATGCGTAGCGAAGGGACATCGTTCGTCGTCGTCACCACGTCGGACAAATCTCCCGTCGAGGAAGCGAACTACCTGGCCGACGAATTGCGACGCCGAAATTTCGGTCTGGGAATGATCGTCGTGAACCGGACGATCGATGGTGCGGCCGTCAACGAGGCACGGCGCGCGAAAACCGCCTACCTGCCCGCGGCACTCGAACGAATCGTGAGCGACGTCGTTGCCGAGGCGGATCGAGAAGACGCCGTTGCAAGCGAACTGGCGCACCGGCACGGTTGCACCGTCGTGCGAGTCGGTGAGTCGACCGAACCCGTCAACGACGTCGCCACGGTGTGCCGGCTCGCTGGTTCGCTCGTGATGCCGTAGACGACCCGGCGGCTGGGGCAGACTTCATCCATGGCAACCCTCGGCGATCTCGCGCGTCAGCACACCGAACTCGGCAAAGAAGCGGTCGGTCACCTGCAGAACCTCGTTTCCGAGTGGGGAATGCTCGCCGACTTCTGCTTCGCGGACTTGCTGTTGTATCTGCCGACACGTGATGGTGATTGGTTGGTCGCAGCGCACGTTCGTGCGGCCACCGGACAGACCCTGTACATCACCGACTCCGTCGGCACGGTCGTCGACGCCACAACACGTCCGTTGATTGGCGCTTCGTTCGCATCGGGGACCATCGAGGAAGGTGAAATCGCCGTCGACGGCGTTGAAGGCGCTGCCCGGATGTTGGCGATTCCGGTTCGTTGCGGTTCGGCGCCGATTGCCGTGCTCACGCGCGAATGGTCGACACGCAGCGGGCGTCAACCCGGCGAACTCGAGCGGACCTATCTCGAAATCTTCTCGCGTTTCGCCACCATGATTCGCGAAGGGCTGTTTCCCTTTCCCGGGCGTGCCGCCGACTCGAGTCTTTCACCGCGCGTTGGTGACGGCGTGCTGGTCATCGACGACGAAGCAAAGGTTCGTTACGCGTCGCCGAATGCCGTTTCGGCATTGCACCGCGTGGGAATCGGATCGAACAGCGTCGGCCAAACACTGTCGGAACTGGGCTTCACCGACAGCGCGGTTCGTCAAGCGTTCGAACGCCATGAACCCGTCGTCGAAGAGTTCGACCAGACTGCCGAAGTTACGCTGCTGGCGCGTTGCATGCCGCTTCTCGAAACCGAAGAGGGGATTCACATCACCGGCGCGGTGTTGCTGTTGCGCGATGTTTCCGAGTTGCGTCGTCGCGATCGCCTGATTCTTTCGAAGGACGCGACGATCCGCGAGATCCACCACCGAGTGAAGAACAATCTGCAGACGATTTCGTCGTTGCTGCGTCTGCAGGCGCGGCGACTTGAATCAACCGAGGCGAAGGCGGCAGTCGACGAATCGGTGCGCCGCATTCGCACGATCGCGCTCGTGCACGAAACGTTGTCGCGCGAGCCGGGTGAAGACGTCGCGTTCGTCGAGATCGTGCGGCCGTTGTTGCGCCTCGTCGAGGAGAGTCTCCAGTCGCCGGATCGGCCCGTTCGATTCGTCGTCCACGGCGACGGCGGCCGCTTACCGGCAACCATTGCCACGCCTCTGTCCGTCGTTCTCACCGAGTTGTTGCAGAACGCGGTCGATCACGGCTTCGAAGAGGGATTGTCGGGTGGGGGCAACGTCGCCGTTCATCTGGCACAACTCCGCGATGACGAAACCGATGCCGTCACGCTGCGCATCCGTGTGCTCGACAACGGGGCGGGTCTGGCACCGGACTTCGACATTGCGAAGGCGACGGGTCTTGGATTGTCGATCGTGCGCACGCTCGTCACCACCGAACTCGGTGGTTCGATTTCCATGCGCGGTGCAACGGCCGAGGACTATCGCGACGCCGACATCACCTCGGACGGTGGCGTGGGGACGCTGATCGAACTGTCGGTGCCGCTCGGCGCCGCCTAGTCGGAAAGTCGTTGGTCAGCCCAGTCTTGGTCGGATGTGCCCGACCGCTGTTCAGCTGGCCGACTTGTTGCGGTTGCGCGCTGCCATCTGTCGGCGAATCGCGCGGCGCTCGTCTTCTGAGGTTCCGCCCCAAACGCCCGAGTCTTGATTGGTGTCGATGGCGAACTGCAGGCACTCGACCTTGACGTTGCACTGATTGCAGGTTTCCTTCGCCTTGCTGAGCTGCAAGAGCGCTTGACCGGTGGAGCCGACCGGGAAGAACAGTTCGGGGTCGGTGTCTCGACACACTGCCTGCGAGCGCCACGAATAATCGGCGGCGCCGAGGGCGAGACTTGAAGCGAGAATGGTCACTTCATCTCCTGCGGGGGGTCAGGGCGGAGGCCGCCAAACGGTTACGAATAACTGTCGTGAAGGCGAACGCCAAGAGTGCTCTCCGCCACGGCGTCGCTGAAACTACGCCCTCGATCGGCCAATGACAAGGGCTACGGTGACATTTGTGACGCAATTTTCCGACGGTGGGTCTGCCGGTGGTCGGCGGTGTGCGGTTCTGGCCCATCGGGGGGCTTCCCGGGCCGAAAAGGAAAACACAACGGTGGCATTTCGCCGGGCCGGAGCCATGGGTGCCGACGCGGTCGAGCTCGATGTTCGGCGCACCCGCGACGGTGACTTGGTCGTTCATCACGATCCTCACCTGGCCGATGGGCGAGCGATCAGTGCCGTGAACCGTGCCGACCTGCCCGACTACCTCCCCGGACTCGACGATGCACTCGATGCCTGCGGCGAGATGTGGGTGAACGTCGAGATCAAGAACGACCCCGACGAACCTGATTTCGACCCAACCGACGGAATTGCGGCTGTGGTTGCCGAGGCGCTGAAAGGGCGTCGGTCGCCCGATCGGTTTCTCGTGTCGTCATTCCGCAGGGAAACGATCGATACCTTTCGCCGCACCGCGCCCGCGATCGCAACGGCCTTTCTCACGGCGGCGCCGAATCTGTCCACCGATATCGCGTTGCTCGACGATCTTCGGGCAGCAGGGCATCGGGCCATTCACCCGTGGTATGGGCTAGTCACGGCTGCCTTTGTTTCTGCAAGTCACGAACGCGGGATCGCGGTGAACGTGTGGACGTGCGACGACCCCGACACGATGCGCACGCTCGCCGCCTGGGGCGTTGATGGGATCTGCACGAACGTTCCCGACGTTGCGCTCGAGGTGTTGGGGCGCGCCTGATTCGCGCGCTGCCTCGTGGGTCAGAGCGGTGTCACCAGACGCACCGCGTTCGGCACGTGGGTGAACTGCAACTCGTTGGTTTCGCCCAAGTAGTCGCCGTCGAGTTGGAAGGGGAAGGGGCGGTCGTTTTCGATCGAGAGCATCGGAACGTTCTCGCGCACGACCACGTGCTTGTTCTCTTCGATGCCGTTGCGAAGAAGTGCCTTGCCGAGGGAACCGAGCAGCGTGGGTGCGGAAAGCGAAGTGAACGTGATGACCGACAGGCCCGCGTCGAGATTCGCCGCGGGTGAAAGGTTCAGCGGCTTCTTGCCGAGGAACGTATAGGGGTTCGTGTTCATGACGATCGAGAAGTACCCCTCGATCGGTGCAGCTTCGCCGATGCGAACGGAGAAGTGCGGCCGCTTGCGCCCGTAGCCGAACGCCCACGTTTGCAATGCCGCACCGACGAACAACGGATGACCGAGGTAGCGCTTGAGGGCGGCGCGACGTTCAACGGTGCGCACAACTGCTGCGTCGTATCCGACCCCGGTGTGAAAGCAGAAGTAGCGACCGTTGCAGTTGCCGAGCCCGATCGGTTTCAGATTTTCGGCGTCGAGTGCGGCGACGAGGCCTTTGACTGCAGCGGCCGGGTCGTTCGGCATCCCGAGCGTTCGGGCAAAAACGTTGGTCGATCCGCCGGGGAGCACGCCGAGTGCCGTTTCGGATCCGGCGACTCCGGTTGCCACCTCGTTCAGCGTGCCGTCGCCGCCGAACGCGACGACGACGTCGAGCCCGCGTCGGGCGGCGTCTTGGGCGAAGCGGGTGGCATGGCCACGGCGGTTCGTTTCCACAACCTGGACGTCGTGGTGGCGCGCCAATTGCTGGTGCACGACGACGGTGTTCCGGGCTGTGACCGATGACGCAAAGGAGTTGACGACCAAGAGCAGTCTCACAGCGACCCAACGGTACCAGCGACCGTACGTCGGTTAGGTGTACGGCCGACTGGGCGGTAACAATGGAGCCTTATGAACGTCATCGTCTGTGTGAAGCAGATTCCCGACCCCGCCACGCCGGGCGCACTCGACAGTGCGACGAACACCCTGAAGCGCGACGGCAAACTCATCCTCGACGACTCCGACGCTTACGGCGTCGAGATGGCACTCCAGCTCGTTGCAGCTGCGGGTGGCGGCGAGGTCAACCTCGTCTCGATGGCACCCAACGGCGAAACCGCCGGCATGCGCACCGCGCTCGCGATGGGTGCAGCCAAGGGTGTTCTGGTTTCCGACCCTGCCCTGCAGGGAAGCGATGCCTTGACCACGGCAAAGGTTCTCGCCGCGGCCGTGCAGAAACTCGGCGGCGCTGATCTCATCATCGCCGCAACCGAATCGTCCGACGGTTACACCGGAACCGTGCCCGAGCAGATGGCCGAAGTCCTCGGTCTTCCCTCGGTGACGTTCGCGAAGAAGGTTGCCGTCAACGGTTCAACGTTGAAGGTCGATCGTCAAACCGAATCAGGTTACGACGAAGTCGAATGCTCGTTGCCCGCTTTGATCAGCGTGACCGCCGGCGTGGTCGAGCCGCGTTACCCCAGCTTCAAGGGCATCATGGCCGCGAAGAGCAAGCCGGTCGACACCGTCACCGCCGGTGATCTTGGTGTGACGCCTGCAGGTTGGGCCGGCGCCGGCCAAAAGATTTCGAACGTCGCGCAAGCCGAGGCTCGTCAAGCGGGCGAAGTCATCGAAGACGATGGCGAGACGTTCGGCAAGATCGTTGCATTCCTGGAAAATCTGAAAGTGATCTGAGGTAACCACGATGTCCGTCAACAGTGTCTGGGTATTCGCACAGGTTGCGAACGGCGCTCCCACAACCGGAACGCTCGAACTTCTCACGAAAGCTCGCGCTCTTTCGTCGAACGTGTCGGCTTTCCTCGGGGGCGATGCCTCTGCGGTTGCCGCGTCGCTCGGTGAGTACGGCGCAACCAAGGTCTACGCAACCGGTGATCTTGCCGGCAAGCTTCCCGGCGTCGCCGTTGCCGCAGCGATGAAGGGTGTCATCGACGGTGGCGACACCCCCGACCTCGTTCTGTTTCCGCAGAACTACGAAGGTCGCGACGTCATGGCCCGCCTTTCGGTGAAGTTGAACAAGACCGTGCTCACCAACAACATCGACGTGTCGGTCGACGGCGGCGCTGTCAGCGCAACGACGCCGATCTTCGGCGGCAACACGCTGGTCACCACCACGTTCACCGGTGCGGGCCCGTTCCTCGTTGCATTCCGCCCGAAGAGCTTCGCCGCGGAATCGTGCGGTGGCGCCGCTGCGGCCGTTGTTGCCGCATCGGTGCCCGACCTCGGTGCAACCGGCAGCGCAAAGGTGACGGCAGTGCACGTCGAAGAGACCACCGGACCCAAGCTCGACGAAGCAGACATCGTCGTTGCCGGCGGCCGCGGCCTCGGTGAATCCGACAAGTACGCAATGGTCGAAGAACTGGCGAAGTTGCTCAAGGGTGCACCTGGTGCATCACGCGCAATCGTTGATGCCGGATGGGTGCCCTACTCGTACCAGGTGGGCCAGACCGGCAAGGTCGTGAAGCCCAGCGTGTACATCGCGGCCGGAATTTCCGGTGCGACGCAGCACATGGTCGGCATGAAGGGTTCCAAGAACATCATCGCGATCAACAAGGACAAAGAA
Source organism: Actinomycetota bacterium (assembly GCA_041159045.1). Lineage (GTDB taxonomy): Bacteria > Actinomycetota > Acidimicrobiia > Acidimicrobiales > Ilumatobacteraceae > F1-20-MAGs119. The sequence goes on along the minus strand of JBEBAF010000214.1, from coordinate 1,145 downwards.
GCTCCCATCTTCGGCATCGCCGACCTCGGCATCGTCGGAGACGTGCACAAGGTCCTGCCGAAGTTGATCGAAGCCCTGAAGGGCCGCTGAGAACGAAACGTCACGACATGTCGCGGGCTGTGAAGGCCCACGACATGTCGTTGAACGGATCTTCGATCGCAAGTTGAAGTTGCCACCCGAGCGTTGGCTCGTCGGTGGTCCACGAGAACCACTGCAGTTCTTCCATTTCTGCGCGCATGGTGCCGGGAGGCAAAGGCCACTCGTCGAGCGCATCCGCCATTGCGGTTGCAAACCACCATGCCCCGAATCGGCCCTGCGCCATTCCGCGTCGCCGGCCGTGTGCACCACCCGAAGCGCCGGCCCACGCGACGAGCGACATCACTTGTGCGGGTTCGAGTGGGGCCACGTTCGCCTCGTTGAGCCCGAGTGCGCCGAGTGCGGAATCGATGCCGCCTGACACGGCAGCGAACGACACGCGACCGTTTGATTGTGTGGTCCACGCTTCGAACACCGAACGGATTGCCGATTCGATGTCGGGGTCGTCGTCGATTTCGGCCGAGACGCAGCGCAGCTTTGTTGTCGCCGGTAGGTGCAATCGTGGCGTTGGTGCCGTGACGCCGTTGTCGTCGTAAACCGGAAGCTCGTATCCGGGTTCCCATTCCGCTGGGGTGATGGGAATCTCGAGCACGGCTCGCAGCGCAGTGTCGTTGTCGATCGTGTCGCCGCGAAGTGCGCGTTCGTAGGCAACGAACCCGCGCAAGGGTGCATCGTCGATGTACGGCGCAAGTTCGTCCCAGGTGTGATGTTGCGCGATGACTTCGGTCAGCGGGCCGATGCTGAACGTGCTGGTGGGGTGCTGCAGCGACGCGGCTGCGAGTTCCGGCGAAGCATGAAGAGCGAGGCGGTAGTTGGCGAGCGTCGCACAGGGCCAGGTTTGTCGGCCGGTCTTGACGGCGGCAGCGGCTTTGTCGCGCAGCGCCGCAAGCGTTGACCATTCACGGTGAGTGCAAAGCGCATCGATTTGGCGGATGATCTCGTCGAGATCTGCGCGGTCGACGAGCGCATCGAGATTGGTCGTCATTGGGAAGCAGACTAGGTGCCGTCAGACGAGCGGCCATGGAACCCTGCGGCCCGACGGGTCGTAG
>JBEBAF010000213.1:0-3729 GCA_041159045.1 Actinomycetota bacterium | reverse complement strand
GTGCCCACTCAGATGAAGCGCATGCTCGACCTGCCCGACAACGTGAAGAGTTCCTTCGACGGTTCATCGCTCATTGCGGTGTGGCACGGCGCGGCGCCATGCCCACCGGCCGTGAAGCGCGGTCTCATCGAATGGTGGGGTCCGAAAATCACCGAGTACTACGGCAGTACGGAAGGTTCGATCATTTCCGTGGTGTCCGCCGACGATTGGATGCGCAAGGGCGGAAGCGTTGGCAAGCCGCTCGACACGGTTGACGTGATCGTCGTCGATGATGCGGGTAATCGCGTTGCGCAGGGCGCCGAGGGCACGCTGTACTTCCGCAACAAGATGGGAACCGACTTCTCGTATCACAACGACGACGAGAAGACGAAGGCTGCACACCTCGAGCCGGGAGTCTTTACGACCGGCGACGTGGGTTACATCGACAACGAAGGATTCCTCTGGCTGTCCGATCGCAAGATCGACATGATCATCAGTGGCGGCGTGAACATTTACCCCGCTGAAATCGAGGGCGTTCTCGCCGTGCACCCGGCGGTCGAAGACGTGGCCGTGATCGGGGTGCCCGACGAAGAGTTCGGTGAGAGCGTGAAGGCTTTGGTGCAGGTTGCAGAAGGAGTTGTGGCCGGCGACGAACTCGGTCGCGAACTCATTGCGCACTGCCGTCAATTGCTCGCCGGATACAAGGCGCCGAAGTCGGTCGACTTCGTGACGAACATCCCGCGCACAGGCACGGGAAAGATACAAAAAGCTCCCTTGCGTGCACCATATTGGGAAGGAAAGTCGCGCAAAATCTGAGAGTGAAATCACTCTCGCGTGCTCTGACGGTCGCACTCCTCGTATTTGTGCTTCCCGCTGCAGCGCGGGCATCTGCTTCGTCTGCGTTGTCCTGTGCTCGCGGCGGCGTGTGCCGTGTCGGCGATCCGGGCCCGGGCGGAGGAACGATCTTTTACGACGCGGGCTCGCTGCAATGGTGGGGCCGCTACCTTGAAGCGCGCAGCCTCGATGTCACAGGAGTTCCATGGTCGCTGAGGACGCAAGATGCCGTTTACACGGGAGACTCCGCCACCGTTCAACGTCAGAGAATCGACGCCAAGTTGATCGGAATGGGTCGGGTGAACAGCATGCGCATCGTTGCGCAGTCCGGGACCGGTCGCTACGCGGCATCGATCGTTGATCGTTCGACGATCGGCGGGAAGAACGATTGGTTCCTGCCATCCAAAGACGAGCTGAACGCGCTGTACAACTTCAAGGCGATCCGCGGCATGCCGTCACTTTCGGCGAGTCCCTACTGGACCTCAACCGAGGCCGCTCGAAACATCGCGTGGTATCAACTATTCCAAGACGGAACGCAATTCTCCGACAGTTATCTTCTGGCGGCGACCACGGGCAACAAGGTGCGTTCGCGCAACATCAAGTACCCGGGTACGAACTTCCCGAGTCTTCGCTATCGACTGGTTGCGGTGCGTGCGTTTCCATCGGGGTCGGGAATCGAACCGGCAACGAGTTTTCCGAAGTTGACGGGCAACGCGTGCACGAACCTCGGGCCGTGCGCAGTGGGCGACATCGGCCCTGCGGGAGGGGTGGTGTTCTATGCGGCCACGAATCGGCAGTCATGGGGCCGTTACCTCGAGGTTGCGCCACGCGAGGCCGAGGTCATCGGGTGGCCATGGCGCAAGCCCGGCTACGACGGTTCCGGCGATCCCATCTACCGCGACACCGCATCCGGCCTGGCACGCATAAAACGGGTCCAAAGCAAAGCCATTGGTTTGGGTGAAGAGAACACGAAGTTGATCGCCCGTCATTACGGGCGCGGTCACTATGCGGCGTGGTGGGCCTACAACCTTGTCTTCAATGGTTACGACGACTGGTTCCTTCCGTCGGCCGACGAATTGGATTTGATGTACAACCGCTTGTACGCAGTCGACGCACCACTCATCGGCTTTGCACCCACGTATTACTGGACCTCGAGCGAATACAACTTGCACAACGCGTGGACGCAGTTGTTCAGGAGCGGTCAACAGTTCGATCGCGAAGGTTGGTTCACATCGAAAGAGACAGGTTTGCCTAACGCGATGCGTGCACGCGCAATCCGCGCGTTTGGTTGACCTATCCATCTATTTGCAACTCACGAATAGTGCAAAACGTGTGACGAATGTTTTCGTCATGCGCTTCGCTTTGACGAAGTTTCCGGGAACTCTCCGACGTACTTTTGAGATGACACCCGATATTCACGGTGTCACAACGGAGGAGGGAATATGAGTCTTCGCGCGTCGAAGAATGAAGCAGGTGGTGCAATCGTCCTCATGATGATGGTGCTGACCGCGGCAGTGATCGTTTCACTCGGTGCAATCGGCGTTGTCGCGGTTGCCAAGAGCGACGGCGGTAGTGGCACGGTTGCTGGCAGTGCTGCGCCCATCACGGTGCACGTCAGCCTCAGCGAATTCAAGATCGAATTGACGCCGTCAAAGGTGCCGGCTGGTTCGCAGGTCGTGCTCGACATTCACAACCTGGGCACGGTCGAACACAACCTTGCTGCTCCCGACCTGAACAAGCGCACTGCGAACATTCTCGCGATGGCGCAATCCTCGCTCGACTTGGGAGTCGTGAACGAGCCGGTCAATTTGATCTGTGAAATTTCGGGTCACAAGGAAAGCGGCATGCAGGCGCAACTCGGAATTGGTGCACTCGATACGTCGGGTACGACGCCGACCACCGCACCGATGGACTGGAAGACCATGGACAAACTCATGGAGACCGTCGCCAAGAAATTTCCCGCAGAGACGAAGGGGACCGGTAACAGCGAATTGACACCGAAGGTCACCGCCGACGGCTACAAGGAATTCGACATCACGGCGAAGATCATCGACTGGGAAGTCGAACCCGGAAAGATCGTGAAGGGTTGGGCATACAACGGTGAGATTCCCGCACCGGTGATTCACGCCAATGTTGGCGACAAGATCCGGATCGTGCTGAAGAACGAGCTCACTGAGTCGACGTCGTTGCACTTGCACGGCATTCGCGTGCCGAATGCTGCCGACGGTGTCGACCCCTACACCCAGGCGCCGATTCAGCCGGGCGAAACGTTCACGTATGAGTTCACGGCCCTCGAGCCCGCGATCGGCATGTATCACTCGCACCACGACGCGCAGGTTCAGGTGCCGAACGGTTTGGCCGGGGCGTTGATCATCGGCGACTGGAAGGAAGCCGCCATGAAGGCGGCCGATGGAAAGACCGGCGATGCAGACGGCAAGGCCGAGCAGGAGAACGTGATGGTGTTGAACGATGCCGGCACCATCGGCCTCTCGTTGAACGGCAAGTCGTTCCCCGCCACCACCCCGTACAAGCTGAAGGTCGGCGAGTCGATGATTGTGCACTATTACAACGAAGGCTTGTTGACGCACCCGATGCATTTGCATCAGCCTTCGGGCTTGGTGGTTGCCCATGACGGCAAAATCCTTGATTCACCCTTCTGGGCCGACACATTGAATGTCGCGCCGGGCGAGCGTTGGACCGTCGTCTACACCGCAAAGGACAAGGGTGTGTGGGCCTGGCACTGTCACATTCTCAATCACGCCGAAACGCCGAATGGCATGCGCTACATGGTGACGGCGCTGATCGTGGAGTAACGCTGCCTGGTTCAGCGCGCGCGGAGGCGGCGCAGGCGACTCTTGGTCGTCTGCGCCGTTTTCCATTTGTAGTACCTGACGTAATGACGCGGTCGTGCGAGGC
>JBEBAF010000212.1:0-11430 GCA_041159045.1 Actinomycetota bacterium | reverse complement strand
TTTTTGCACCCCCAACGGGATTCGAACCCGTGCCGCCACCTTGAAAGGGTGGTGTCCTAGGCCACTAGACGATGGGGGCTTGTTCGACTCCGAAGAGAGCGAGAGAAAACTATCGGGATTCTGCGACGTTTCCCCCGCGGCGCCGGAAGAAGGGAATTCATCGGCCTCCGCCCATCAGTGCGGCAACGGCGGCTTCGAGGAGCCACCCGAGGTAGGCATAGAGGTGCTGGTGAGCAGCCGCGGGGTCGTCCGGGTCGGTGTCATCGGGTCCGTCGGGGTCGTCTTCGCTGACGTCGAGCATCGTGCCGAGGAGCAGACGGATGGAATTCAGCGTCTGCAACAAGAGCTCCATGTCACCGCGGGTCATCGGTACGTCGGGCTGGTCGAAGATTTCGATGACCCGGGAAAGCGCCGTCAATCGCGACGCGGTCAACTCACCCCGCATCAGGTCCTGGTACTCGGCGTCGAACTCGGGGTCGTTGTGGTACGCGGCCGGGAAGAGTCGACGAAGCGCGGGATCACTGGCCTCGGCCTGTGTGAGCACGTCGCGCAACTCGCCACTGAGGTGCACGACGAGTTCCCGAACATCGGGTGCCACATTCAACTGAAAGGTGCCGTCTCGCTGGGGAAGGAACGGCCCGGTGGATCGTCGGCGCATCACTGCTTGGCGCCGTCGCGTTCCATCGTGGCCCACAAGCCGTGTTCGTGGAGGCGGTAAACGTCGAGCTCGGCTCGTTCGCGTTGGCCACTGGAAACAACGGCACGGCCTTTTTGGTGGACGTCGAGCATCAGTTGGGTGGCCTTTTCGAGGCTGTAGCCAAAGAGCTTCTGCAATACATAGGTGACGTACGACATGAGGTTGATCGGGTCGTTCCAGACGATCACCACCCAAGGCGTGTCGGGTGACACCGTGCTGTCGATGTCGACGTCGGCTTCTTGCGTTGTCGATGGCACCGTTGATGGCACGGCACCATTCTGCCCGTACGATGGCGGTTCCATGGCTGTCAGCGGACGTCCCCTCGTACCGTCGCGGATCGCCCGCAGGGCCTTGTCGCACGGGGATTCACGGCCGGCTCAATCATTCGGACGTGGTCTCATCGCGCTCACGAAGCCCCGCATCATCGAACTCTTGCTCGTGACCACCGTCCCGACGATGGTGCTTGCCCGCAAGGGCTGGCCCTCGACGATGCTCGTTCTCGTCACCCTGGTCGGCGGCGCGCTCGCCGCGGGTGGCGCCAATGCGTTGAACATGGTCATCGACCGCGATATCGACCGCCTGATGGAGCGGACCAAACACCGCCCCTTGGTGACGGGCGTCGTTACCCCACGCCAGGCCGTGGTTTTCGCCTGGACCCTTGAAATCGTTGCGTTTGGCGTGCTCTGGACCTGGGCGAACCTTTTGTCCGCCGTCCTCACGTTCTCGGCGACCCTGTTTTACGTCGTCATTTACTCGTTGTGGTTGAAGCGTACGAGCCGCCAGAACATCGTGATCGGCGGGGCAGCGGGGGCCGTGCCTGTTCTCGTGGGCTGGTCGGCGGTCAATAACAACGTGTCGTGGTCGGCCGCCGTGCTCTTTTTGCTGATATTCCTCTGGACCCCGCCACATTTCTGGGCTCTCGCCATTCGTCATGCCGATGACTACCGGGCGGCCAACGTCCCGATGCTGCCCGTGGTGGCCACCCCCGCCGAAACCATCCGGAGCATGTACATCTACACTGTGGCATTGGTCACATCAAGTCTCATCTTGGTGCCGGTGGCCGACCTCGGACCGATCTACTGGGTTGGTGCCGTCGCGCTCGGAGCGGGCTTCCTCGTTGGTGTCGACATTCTGCGTCGGCGACCCACCCCGCGGGTCTCGATGCGTCTCTTTTCCTATTCGATCTCGTACATCTCGCTCCTCTTCGGGGCGATGACCCTCGACGTCTTGGTGCGATACGGCGTGTCCTGAGGCGCCGCGTCGCAGCCGCCTCAATCACAAATCCACAAAATGCGATGATTTCGGCTTCGAGAGCGGCCGATGGGTAGTCTCGGTACGTCATTTCGAGAAAGAGCTAGCCCTCCATGACCACCTTCGACACGCATGCCGCGGGATCGTCCGCGACATCATCTTCCGGCTCGGGCGCTATCGGGGCGTTCCTTGTCGGTGTTGCGTCGTGGGCAACCACGAGCGACCACAAGAAAATCGGTCGTTTGTTCATCGCCGTTGCCTTGGTCGCCGCAGCAGGCGGTGCAGTCGTCGGAGCCCTTCTGGGTTTTGAACGCATCAGCGCCACCGGATATTCGATTCTCGACCGCGATTCCGTCGACCAATTGGGTTCGTTGTATCGCGTCGTTCTTGCGTTCGGTGTGGCGATTCCTCTTCTTCTCGGAGTCGCCATCGCGGTGGTGCCGTTGCAAATCGGCTCGCGTGCCATCGCATTTGCTCGTCTTGCGCTCTTCGGCTTCTGGATGTGGCTTGCCGGCCTCGTCACCATCATTTACTCGATTGCGGCAAACGGCGGTCCCGGTGGGGGCGAAGCGAAGATGGTCGACCTCTTCCTCGTCGGTGTCGTCATCGCTGCTTCCGGAGCTCTTGCTGCGAGCATTTCGCTCATCACGACCGTGCTCACGAATCGCGCGCCGGGGATGACGATGTCACGAGTGCCGATGTTGTCATGGGCTTCGCTGACGGGCGGAATTTCGCTGTTGCTCACGCTCCCGGTCGTCATTGGCGCAAGCATCTATCTCTACATCGACCACCATTACGGTCGCGTTGCTTTTGACGGAAACAAAGGCATCAACACGTGGCTCGGATGGTCCCTCACTCAGCCGCAAACCTTCGTGTATTCGGCAATCGGCGTTGGCATCGTGGCCGAAATTGCGGCTGTCACCAGCGGACGTCGTCACCCACTGCGTGCGATCCTGCTTGTCGGCGCAGGTGTCGGAACCGTTGCGGCACTTGGCGGCGCCACGCAGGTACAACACGTTCTCACCTGGACAAACACCTCCGGCTCCGACAAGGTCAAGGAACTCATTCCGTTCCTTATCTTCAACGGACTTCCCGTTCTCGGTGCGCTGATCGTTCTCGGTGGTTGTGCTCTCGGCTTGGCCAAGGGTTCACCGCGCGTGATGGCGCCTCTCGTGCCGGCATTCCTCGGTCTCGGCATGGTGCTTGCGGGAATGGTCGGTCATCTCGTTTCGCAGTTCCAACCTGCGGGTCTCGCCGGAACCGTGTTTGAAGAGGGCGAATTCAACTACGTCATTTACGGAACGTTGTTGATGGGCGTCGGTGCGGTTGCGTACTGGGGGCCGAAATTGTGGGGACGCGCGTTGCCGCAATCTGCCGTGTTCGGTCTCGGAACTCTCGGCTTTCTCGGAACGGTGCTCTCCTCACTGCCGCTGTACATCGCCGGTTTTGCCAACCAGCCCGCTGGCGTGGTTGATGGCTTCAGCTACGACGGCCCGCAGGAACTGTGGAACGGACTCGCCGCCGCTGGTCAGGCGCTGATCGCTATCACAGTGATTCTCTTCCTTCTCACCGCATTGCGCTCGTTCACCTCGGGTGAAGCGGCCGGAGACGATCCGTGGGATGCACAGACACTCGAGTGGTCCGTGTCATCACCCGCTCCGTTCGACAACTTCGCGTCGGTTCCGTCCGTCGCCAGCGCCGAACCCCTTCTCGATATCAAGCCAGCAGGGAGCCAGCAATGACCCACGCACTTCCCGCCGGTCCGCAACCCGCACCGCGCCGTCAGATCTTCATTGGCACGGGCCTCGTCGCTGCGGCCGGAGCAATGTTGATCGGCGGAATGCTGACAATTTGGCTGCGGTTCCGCGCAGCTGCGCCTTTGCGTGATTCATCCGACGGATTGAAACGCATCAAAGATTGGCTGCCCGCCGATGTGAAGATGCCTGAGGTTCTCACGAACGTCGCGCTCTTCACGCTTCTTGCGGTCTGCATCATGGCGCAGTGGGCGGTGTACTCATCGCGTCGTCAGGATTCGAAGCACACCTCGATGGCGCTCGGTATGACGCTTCTTCTTGGTGTCGCGTTGCTCAACTCGCTGGCGGCCATCTATCCGCAGATGGAAATCGGTCTTGCTGATGGTGCCTACCAAACCATGTTCTACGCGATCACGGGAACGTTGATCGCGCTGGTTGTCGGTGGCATCGCCTTCACGATTTCCGCATTGTTCAAGAGCATCGGTGGCCGTTCGGCAAATACCGACCTCATGAACGCGCACGCTCTGTATTGGTATTTCCTCTCCGCTGCTTACACAGCGGTTTGGTTCGTCGTGTTCGTGCAGAAGTAGGTCGACGATGTTCACTTCCGGATCCAAGTACTTCCTCGGCGTATCGGGTTTTTCCGCTGTTGCCCTGGTGCTGTACATCGCTCTCGTCGATGGCGCCGTGGGTGGCGCCGTCGCGATTGCGTCGATCATGATCGCCAGCGGTTTTCTGGCGGGCCTGGCACTCTTCAATCGCGATGGCGACGTCAAGGTTGGCGACCAATCGGCGCCCGCCAACGCAGCACCGCTCGGATCGAGTTTGTGGCCGCTCGTCACGACTGTCGGCGTGGTTCTTCTCGGAATTGGTTTGATCACCCACGAGATCGTCTTCATCCTCGGCCTTGTTGCACTGTTTGCTGGGCTCGTCGAGTGGGCCGTTCAAGGCTGGAGCGAATCCGCTTCGAGTGAGTCGGCGTACAACGCTGGCGTGCGCGGCCGCCTCCTTCATCCGCTCGAATGGCCGGTGCTCGCGGTTGTGGGCGTCGGCGTACTCGTTGTTTCGTTTTCGCGCATCATGCTCGCCGTCTCGCACGAAGTCGGTGCATTCGTCTTCATCGGACTCGGCGCCGCCGTTCTTGTTGGCGGCACCGTCTTTGCGTTGCGTCCGAACCTGAAGAAGTCGCTCGTTGTCGGCGTCTGCTCTGTTGCTGCAGTCCTTGTTGGTGTTGCGGGACTCGGAGGTGTCGTAGCCGGCAAGCGCGCATCGCTCACCGAAGCGAAGGCAGCAAAGCACTTCGCGCACAAGGAGTGTGGCGAAGAGAAGAGCGAACATTTCGACTTCAATGCCGAAAGCACCGTCTCGATGCGTTCGAATCCCATCGCAACCCTCGAGTTCGTCGATGGCAAACTGCGCGCGCGCGAGCTTGGCCTTGCCGCGTACACCGACAAAATCACCGTCCCCAAGGGCAACGACATTTCGGTGATGTTCCGCAACAAGACCGAAGGCGAACATCGCCTCACGTTGTTCTACGGAACGACGAAGGTCAGCGACGAAGTCGTTGAAGAAAATCTGACCTGTACGCAGATGATCGGCAACGACAAGGAACAAATCCTCACGTTCAAGATCGCCAAGTCGTCCATCGCGTCCGACAAGCCGTACGAGTTCTACGTTCCGGGCGCCGAGGGCCAGAGCATCGAGGTCATCGTCCCATGATCAGTCCCACCAATTCTTCGACTGGAGTCCGCATGTCCAAGCCGTTGCGTCGCGTCGTTGCGAGCCTCGCCGGTCTCTCGGGTCTCGTTCTTCTCGCGGGGTGTGCACAGGACGCACCGCAGGACACGTGGCAGCCGAAAGGCCCGAACGCGCAGGAAATCGACAACCTTCAGAAGCCGGTCTTTGCGATCGCCGGAGTCGTCGGCATCATCGTGCTGGTTGTCGTTGGTTTCGCGGTGGTCCGATTCAAGGATCGTGGTCAGCCGATTCCCGCTCAGACACACGGCAAACCGATCATCGAAATCGGCATGACCATCCTCCCCGCCCTGATCTTGGCCGGAATCGGAATCTTCACGTTCGGAACCGTCTTCGACCTGGCGAAAACGAGCGACACGCAGATGGTCGTCAACGTGACCGGCCAGCAGTGGTGGTGGGAATACGACTATCCCGCACAGAACGAATACGGGATCACCGATCCGATCATCACTTCGGGTCAGTTGGTGATTCCCGTCGGCACGAAGGTTCTGCTGCGTGAAACCAGCCGCGACGTCATCCACTCGTACTGGATTCCCGCGCTGAACGGAAAGCGTGATGCGGTTCCTGGTCGAGTGCACACCCTGCGCCTCGAGGCCGACAAACCCGGCATCTTTGCGGGTCAGTGCACCGAGTTCTGCGGTCTGTCGCATGCCAACATGCGCATGGAGGCTGTGGCACTCAGCAAGGATGACTTCGCTCAGTGGGTTGCTGGTCAACTTGAACTCGTGAAGTCACCCGCCGAGAACACACTCGCCAAAGAAGGCGAAACCGTGTTCTTGAACCAGTGCGTCCGTTGCCACCAAATCAATGGCCTGAAGAAGGCCGATGGATCGTTGGCAATCGCCGCGCCCGATGAGAACGTCTACGCGGGTGCAGCCCCGAACCTCACGCACCTCATGTCGCGCAACACTTTCGCCGGTGCAACGTGGGATCTCTTGAAGAAGAAATGCCGCGACGATGTATGGAATGCATCGAGCGAAGAATTCGGAAAGAAGTACCTCGCCGGCGTTTCCGAAGAATGTCTCAACCAAACCGACCTGCGTCGTTGGTTGCGCAACGCACCGGCCATGAAGCCGATGTACGCCGACCCGACCAAGCTCGGCCCGACCGACGGCAAGTACCGCGGCATGCCCAACCTCGGACTCTCCGAGGACGACATCGACAAACTCGTCGCCTACCTCGCGACTCTGAAGTGATCGGAGAAAGCTGACATGGCAATCATCGAACAGCCCGCACCCGTCGGAGCCCCTGAGCTTCCGGCCCCGGCAACACCCACGCGAACCTTCGGCGCGCTGCGTCGTCCGGTCGCAACAACGGGTTGGAAGTCGTGGCTCTTCACCGTCGACCACAAGAAGCTCGGCCTCATGTACGGCGCCATGGCGATGTTCTTCTTCATCGTTGGTGGCATCGAGGCGGTGCTCATCCGCATGCAGCTCGCCGCACCCAACGGCAAGGTGCTCAGTGCCGACGTGTACAACCAGATGTTCACGATGCACGCCACCACCATGGTGTTTCTCTTCGTGATGCCGATGGCCGCGGCGTTCGCGAACTATTTCATCCCACTCCAGATCGGTGCACGCGACGTCGCATTCCCGCGCATCAACGCATTCGGGTTCTGGTGCGTTCTTGCAGGTGGCATCGTCGTCAATCTTTCGTGGTTCCTTGGCGGAGCCGCCGACGGCGGATGGTTCATGTATGCGCCGAACTCGGGTCCGGTCTTCTCTCCATCGCACGGCGTCGACTTCTGGGCACTGGGTTTGCAGATCGCAGGTATCGCATCGCTGACAGGAGCCATCAACCTCATCGTCACCGTGCTGAACATGCGCGCACCCGGCATGAGCCTCATGAAGATGCCCGTCTTCACATGGCTCATCACCGTTGTGCAGTTCTTGCTGCTCTTCGCAGTGCCGGTCATCACAGTTGCGCTCTTCCTTCTCAGTTTCCAGCGCAACTTCGGAGCGACGTTCTTCGACGTTTCGGCAGGTGCCGATCCGTTGCTGTGGCAGCACCTCTTCTGGATCTTCGGACACCCCGAGGTGTACATCCTCATCCTGCCGAGCTTCGGCATCATCTCCGAAGTACTGCCCGTCTTCGCGAAGAAGCCGCTCTTCGGTTATCCGTTCGTCGTCTTCTCGGGCGCTGCCATCGGTTTCGTCGGCTGGGGCGTGTGGGCCCACCACATGTTCGCCTCGGGTCTCGGACCGGTATCGGTTGCGGTGTTCTCCATCGCCACGATGGCCATTGCCATTCCGACCGGCGTCAAGATCGTCAACTGGACCATGACCCTGTGGGGCGGCAAGTTGAAGTTCACCGCCGCCATGCACTTTGCGGTCGGACTCATCATTCTCTTCACCATTGGTGGTCTCTCGGGCGTCACCCACTCGGTGGCCCCGTCGGACACGCAGCAGACCGATACGTACTACATCGTGGCGCACTTCCACTACGTGCTCTTCGGCGGTGCAATTTTCGGCCTGTTCTCCGGCTTCTACTACTGGTGGCCGAAGATGTTCGGCAAGCAACTCAACGAGAAGTTGGGCAAGGCGAACTTCTGGTTCATGGTCATCGGTATGAACATGACGTTCGGACCGATGCACATCCTGGGCCTGCAGGGCCAGCCGCGCCGTATGTACGTGTGGACCGAAGCCCGTGCGGGTGAAGGCTTCTTCAACCTCGGATTCTGGAACCGCATCGCGTCTCTTGGATCGTTGATCCTGTCGTTCGGCGTTCTCCTCTTCCTCATCAACGTGTGGAAGACGGCACGCAGCAAGGAACGCGCACCGCTCGACCCGTGGGATGCACGCACGCTCGAGTGGATGACCGCGAGCCCGCCGAAGGAACACAACTTCGATGCGATCCCCACGGTTCATCACCTCGACGAGTTCTTCCATCGAAAGTACGCACAGGATCCCGTTACACACGAGATGACCCAGGTGGCGACCGCGGAAGACATCCTGCGCGAGCAGGAAGCCAACGCCGATGCGCACATTCACATGCCGTCGCCGTCGTATTGGCCGATTCTTCTTGCTGCAGGCTTGCCGTTCGTCGCACTCGGTCTGATCTATTCGATCCCCGTGGCGATCGTCGGTGGTCTGATCATCGTCCTGTCGATGTTTGGATGGGCTCTCGAACCCTCCACCGCACCCGAGTCCGATTTTGATCCTCCGGCATCGGGGGATGGCACGAAGGAGTTGGCTCCCCTTGGCTGACACAGCACTTCACCACGACACCTCACACGGTCACAGCTCGACCGGCTTGTCCAACAACAAGCTGGGAATGTGGCTGTTCCTTGGTTCGGAATGCCTCCTCTTCGGTGGCCTCATCAGCACCTACATGCTGTACCGCGGTCGCGTTGGTACGGGCCCGCGCCCGGGCAATGTCTACGACATTCCTTTCACCTCGGTCAGCAGTTTCGTCCTGCTCATGAGTTCGCTCACCATGGTGCTGGCTGTCGCCGCTGCACAGAAGCGTGATGACCGTGGAACCAACTTGTGGCTCGTTGTCACGGCGCTTCTCGGGTCCACCTTCGTCGGTGGTCAGGTTTACGAATTCACCGCGATGTACCACGAAGGTCTTGGTTTCACGACCAGCCTCTTTGGTTCGAGTTTCTACACGCTCACCGGCTTCCACGGAGTCCACGTCACGCTCGGTGTGATCATGCTCCTCTCGGTTGTTGCGATGAATCGCAAGAACGAGATTTCGGGCAACAAGTCCGAGGTCGTTGAACTCGTTGGCTTGTACTGGCACTTCGTCGACATCGTGTGGATCATCATCTTCACCCTCGTTTACCTCATCCCGGCCTGATCCAGAGCAAAGGCACAGACATGACCACCACAACCGCAGAACACACCGATCACGGCCACGCGGATCATGCCGAGCACGGCATGTCGATCGCGGGGTACATCAAGATTGCGGCAATTCTGGCAGTTCTCACGGGGCTTGAGGTGTCGACATATTTCGTCGACTTCGGACCCGCGTTCCTTCCCGTGCTGCTCGTGCTGATGTGCGTGAAGTTCTTCATCGTCGTGTCGTACTTCATGCACCTGAAGTTCGACAGCAAGATCTTCTCGTTCCTCTTCTACACGGGGCTCTTCCTTGCGATCGCCGTGTACGTCGTGGCGTTGTCAACCTTCAAGTTCTTCACGGCCTAGCAGCCAGCTCATCGCGGAGGCGACATGATTGCCGAAGCAGCAAATCCACTTCTCAATCCCTGGCGCTATCAGGCGCACCCGGAAGTCTGGCTTCTCGTCGCCTTTCTGATCGGTGCGTACATCTATGTCGTTCGGGTGCTCGGACCTCAGGTCTCGCACGTAGAACAGCCCGTGACGCGCAAGAACATCGTTGCCTTCGTGGCCGCAATCGTTCTCTTGTGGATCGGCTCTGACTGGCCATTGCACGACTTGGCCGAGGAATACCTCTATTCAATGCACATGTTGCAGCACATGGTGTTGTCGTACTTCGTTCCGCCGCTCGCTCTCCTCGCGACCCCCGAGTGGTTGTTCCGTGCGATCATCGGTGAGGGCCGTGCCTACCGGGTAGTGCGCTGGATGTCGAAGCCCGTCATTGCCGGTGTGCTGTTCAACGTGGTGGTGATGATCACGCATATCCCCGGCCTCGTGAATCGCAGCGCCGAGAACAGCCCCTTGCATTATTCGCTTCACGTGATTCTCGTTTCGACTGCGATTCTGATGTGGATTCCGATCTGTGGGCCGGCCCGCGAATTCCACATGGGTTACGCCGGCAAGATGATCTACCTCTTCTTGATGTCGGTCGTACCCACCGTTCCCGCGGCGTGGCTCACGTTCGCCGAGGGCACCGTGTACAAGCACTACAACATCCCCATTCGGGTGTGGGGCGTTTCGGTTGAGACCGATCAGCAGTTGGCCGGCGCAATCATGAAGACGGGCGGGGCGATCTACCTCTGGACGATCGTGATCTACATGTTCTTCCGCAGGTTTGCCCGCAACTTCAACGATCAGCAGTCGTACGTTCGCGAAGATTCCACCCTCACGTTCGATGCCGTCGAAAAGGCGTTCGAACAGACTCCACCGGCCCCCGAGCCGAAACGCTGATCAGTTCCAGCGGAATGTCGTGGCAGCCACGGTGGGAGCAACAATCGCCCAAGCGGAGAGCACGACCCACGACGACCCGGGATGTGTGCCGGCCGACATGAGGGCGTCGCGAAGAACGTCGGACAGCGCGTAGGTGGGAAGACCGCGGCCGACGAATTCCAGCACCGATGGCAGACGATCGAGGGGAAAGAGCACGCCGCCAACGAGAAGAAGAATCAGGTACAGCCCGTTCGAGGCCGCAAGATTCACTTCGCCGCGGAGGTTCCCGGCAAGTGTCAGCCCGATTCCCGCAAACGCGGCGGTTCCGGCGATCACCGCAAGGAAAACAAGCAGCCAATTGGCTGACTCGGGTGACCAGCCGAGAATCAGGCCGAGGCCGATGACGAGCACCATTTGTACGGCTTCGACCGCCGCAACTGCGATGGTCTTTGCCGCGATCAGACGAGGCGTTCCGAGTGGCGTCGCAGCCAGGCGTTTCAAGACGAGATAACTGCGTTCGAATCCCGTACCGATTCCGAGACTGACCATGGCCGTGCTCATTACGGCCAATGCGAGAACGCCGGGTACGAGAAAATCGACGGAGTCGGTCGAGTCGGTGGGAAGGATGTCAACCAAGCTGAAAAATGCGAGCAGCAACAAGGGAATGCCAAGCGTCACCAAGAGTTGCTCGCCGTTGCGCCTGACCAGAGACACTTCGGCATTGATCTGTGCCCCGAGCGCGCTCATTGTTCACCGCCCTTTGTCAGCAATCGGAAAATGTCTTCGAGGCGTTGCGCCCCGACATTGAGGTCGTGCAGTGGCAGTGAGTTCTCGCCGAGCCACAAAGAGATTCGTGAAACAAGATCACCGGACATCGTCGAGTCGCTTGCCACGAACGCGACCGAGAACTCATCACCCGACGCAT
>JBEBAF010000211.1:0-3042 GCA_041159045.1 Actinomycetota bacterium | reverse complement strand
CCGAGCTTGCCTTCGACCGACGACGTGACGATGATGCGACCCGACTGACGCGGGATCATGTGATTCAGCGCCTTGCGCATTCCCCAGAACACCGAGTTGAGGTTCCAGTCGATCTCGAGCGCCCACTCTTCGTTGGTCATCAAGTGCACCGGTGCGGTGTTCTGCACACCACCCGAGTTGAGGCACATGATGTCGAGCCTGCCGTACTTCTCGATCGCGAAGTCGACGATGCCGTCGGCCGTTGACTGCACCATCGCGTCACCGGCATAGAACGCAATGTTCGGGCCGCCACCCATTTCTTTCACTGCCTGCTCACCCTTGGCGGCATCGCGGCCGTTGACGACGACCTTTGCGCCTTCGCGCAAAAAGGCCTCGGCCATTCCGCGTCCGATACTGCGCGTTCCACCGGTGATCGCGGCGACTTTTCCTTCAAGCTTTCCCATGTTGATCCCTGTTCCTCGTTCTCGATCTGATCAGTACGCGGCCGTGCCGCCGTCGACGGAATACATCGTTCCGGTCATGCCACCGCCCGCTTCGGAAGCAAGAAGCGTTGCGACGACCGCAACTTCCTCGACCGTGTTGAGACGCTTGATGGCTGCTTCGCTGGCGAACCAATCGAGCAGACCCTGGTAAGTGAGGCCCATTGCCTGTGCAGCCGCGGGGCCTTCGTCCTTCATGATGTCGGTTTCGATGGCGCCGGGGCAGATGCAGTTGATGGTGACACCCTGGGTTCCGATTTCCTGTGCACACGACTTCGTGAAGCCGTTGATCGCATGCTTCGCCGTGACGTAAATCGACACGCCCGGCTTGCCGTGCTTGCCTTCGACCGACGAAATGTTGATGATGCGTCCCCACTGGCGCGGCAACATGTCGCGCAGTGCGTACTGCGTGCACCAGAAGGTCGACCAGAAGTTCCACACGAGGGCGTCCTGCATTGCCCAGTCTTCGAGATCGACGACCGGAGCGTGACCGGTGCCGCCACCCGCGTTGTTGACGAGAATGTCGATCTTTCCGTAGCGCGCGATTGTTCCCTTGACGAGTGCTTCGCAACCCTCGCGGCTCTTCACGTCGCCGGCAAGAAAATGCACCTTGTCGCCGGCGTTCATTTCACGCAGTGCCTGTTCGCCCTTTTCCTGGCTGCGACCGTTGATGACAACGCTCGCACCTTCGCGCACGAATGCCTCGGCGATCGCGCGACCGATGCCGCGCGTTCCGCCCGTCACGAGCGCAACTTTGCCCTGAAGTTCCATCGAAAACTCCTGTTCTCCTCGCCCGACTGGTGGGCGTTTGCGTAGAGTAGTCGTCGGTCACACCCCGACGAAACGGGGGCTCGAACATTTGATTGACGCGTCGTCAGAGGGGGAAACATGTCGAAAGAGGGCTTGGTAGCACTGAAGCTGGCCGTCGACGAGGTGAAGT
Source organism: Actinomycetota bacterium (assembly GCA_041159045.1). Taxonomy (GTDB): domain Bacteria; phylum Actinomycetota; class Acidimicrobiia; order Acidimicrobiales; family Ilumatobacteraceae; genus F1-20-MAGs119. The sequence goes on along the minus strand of JBEBAF010000211.1, from coordinate 1,623 downwards.
CGGTCATCTCGACACTCACCGATGCCGAGTGGGCCCTCCCCAGTGGCTGCGCCGGGTGGAGCGTGCGCGACCTTGTTGCTCACATGAGCTCGAACTACAAGGAAACGGTCGACCCCTCGCCTGCTCCGGCCGAGCCGATCAACCTGCCGGCGGAACGGATGATGGACCTCTTGGTCGAGCCCCGCAAAGACTGGTCGAACCAGCAGATTCTCGACGAATACCTCACTTATTGCGACCAAGCGGTTGCGGTTCTCGCTTCGATGCAGGAAGAGCCCCTCGCGTCGACCCCGCTTCCCCTGGCCGATCTCGGCACCTACCCCATGCACACTCTCGCCGACGCGTACGCATTCGACCACTACTGCCACTTGCGCATCGACCTCTTGGCCCCCGAGGGCCCGGTCGAGCGTCGGGTTCCCGATGCCGACGCGACGCGCCTTGCTCCGGCCATTGGCTGGATGATCACCGGTATGCCACAGATGCAATTGGACCTCGGCAAGTCCTTGTCGGCGCCCATCACCCTCACGCTCACCGGCCCCGGTGGCGGCGTGTGGACCATCACCCCGGCTGGTGACGGCATCGTCGTCACGCCCGGCAAATCATCGGGCGCAGTGGCCGATGTCAGCAGCAACGGTCATTCGTTCATCAACTGGGGAACCAAGCGCTCGGACTGGCGCGAACACTGCAAGGTCACGGGTGATGAAGCCGTTGCGGCCACGTTCCTCGATGCGCTGAATATCGTCTGACGCGTTTCGTCAGACTTGCGTGCGGCTCGGCCCCGCGGCTGAACCCTTGAACATCGCGTCGGCGTCGAAGCCGATACGCACGTCGGGCTTCAGTTCGATGACCAGCCGCATCGGCGTGTCGAGATGCTCGACGAATGCGGCCTGACGATCGGCGCTTTCCGGACGAACGCGTGCGGCAAGAGCCGGGTAGAACCACTTCTTCACCTCGTCGGAATCATGGAGGATGATGTCGCCCTTGTAGGTGATGGCCTGGCTGATACCGATGTCGGTTCCGCGACTGGTGATGGCAATCGCTCCGCGCGGACGCTTCGCATACGCTTTCATGCGCGCCCGCTGCTTCGTGGCGGTGAGCCAGAAGCTTCCCTTTGCCCACACGAAGTTCATGTACACGCCGACCGGATCACCCGCGTCGGTGGTCAACATGAGACAGCATTCTGTTTGCTTGTTCAGCAACGTTTCTTCGCGGTCGTCGGACAGCGCAAAGACGCTGACGTCGTCGTAATTGCCGGCCACTATTGCGCCCTCTTCTTTCGAATGCGTGCAACACCCTGCTGGCTGGCAAGTGCAACCGCGATGATGAGTGTCGTTCCCTGGAAGAGCGGCTCGACCCAGAACGATCCGGTTCCCACGACGAGCTGCAGACCCTTGATACCGAACGCGAGCGCGTAGAGCGCAAGAACGGTGCCCCACACGTTGGGTCGACGTGACAGCTGCGATGCACCGAAGAACACTGCTGCGATTGCCGGGAACAAATAGCCAGGACCGGTGGACGACGAGAAGAAGCCGATCTTCGCCGACAACATGATGCCCGCAAGTCCCGCGATGGTTGACGATGCGACGAGTGAGCCCCAGATCATGCGGTCGGTGCGTACACCCGCGA
>JBEBAF010000210.1:0-6623 GCA_041159045.1 Actinomycetota bacterium | reverse complement strand
CACCCGTCAACAGACCGACAAACAGTGCCAGCGCAAATTCTTCGAGTGCAACGGCACCGAATACTCCGGCACCGAGCACGAGAAGCGAGAGGACCGGCAGAACTGCAGCAAGCGAAGTGTTCAGCGAACGCATGAGCACCTGGTTCATCGAAATGTTGGTGATGTCACCGTACGAAACGCGCTGCGCCGAATAGCGCTCGGCATTGTCTTTCACCTTGTCGAAGACCACGATTGTGTCGTAAAGCGAGAAACCAAGAATCGTGAGGAACGCGATCACGGTTGCAGGAGTCACTTCGAAGTTCAACACCGAATAGACGCCAACCGAAATGACAACGTCGTGAATCATGGCAAGGATCGCAGCAATGGCCATTTTCCATTCGAAGCGCCAGGCGATGTAGAGCGAAACGATCAGGAAGAACACGAGCAGCGCGCGGATCGCCTTCTCGGTGATGCTGCGACCCCACGACGAGCTGACGTTCGACACACTGACTTCGGTGAGATCGACCTTGGCCTTGTCGGACAGATCCTTCTGAACGGCGTCGCGCACGGCCTGCGTTTGGTCGCCAACCTGGATGCGAACGCGCTCAGAATCTCCGGATCCAAGGGTCTGGATCTTCGCGTTCACGCTTTCCACTTTGTTGTCGTCGAGGATCGATCGGGCCGAGTCGATTGTGAGTCCACCTTTGACCGGTGCTTCCCACGCGACGCCGCCCTTGAAGTCGATTCCCAGGTTCAAACCCTGCGCAAGCAGGGAGACCAGCGTGATGACGATCAGTGCAATGGAGATTCCGAAACCCCACCAGCGTCGACCGACGAAGTTGATTGTCGTCTCGCCGTTGTAGAGACGTTGCCAGCGGCCCTTCATGCCAGCACCCCTTCCGACTCGGAGTTGGACGTACCCGAGACGACGCTTCTCGCGCTGACGCCGAATACCTTGCCCTTGTTCATGAACTTCGAGCGCGCCAACAAGATGACCGCGGGCCGCGTGAAGAAGTAGGCGACGATGACGTCGCAGAAAGTAGACAGGCCCAGGAAGAACGCGAAGCCGCGCACCGAGCCGACCGTGAGGAACCACAGAACGACCGCACCGATCAACGACACCGTGTCGGCCGCGAGAATTGTCTTCCAAGCGGCTTCGAAACTGCGTGTGGCCGAGTTGCGCAACGTACGACCGACAAGGACGTCGTCTTTCAACTTTTCGAAGAACACGACGTAGGAGTCGACGGTTACGCCGATCGAAACGATGATGCCGGTGACACCCGAAAGGGACAATGCAAGACCGTTGCGCTGCGACAGCCACGAGATGGCACTCCACTGCAGCATTCCCGATACCGCAAGACCCGCGAGAACAACGAAGGTGAGGCGTCGGTAGTAGAAGAGCAGGAACAGCAACACCAGTGCGACGCCGACGAGACCGGAAACGATTGCGGCGTGCAGCGAATCCTTGCCGAGCGTCGCCGAAACGGTTTGCGCGGTGGGCGCACTGAAGCGAACCGGTACGGCACCGAATTCGAGAATCTTCGCGAGGTCGCGTGCTTCGGTTTCGGTGAAATCACCGCTGATTTGGACACTGCCCGAGAAGTTGTTCGTTTGCACGACCGGCGCCGAGATCACGGTTCCGTCGAGGACGATCGCGATCTGCCCTGTCGGACAGGTCGACGTCTTGGTGAAGCATTCGTTGGCCAAGGCGTTCCACTTGCCTTCGCCTTCGGAGCCGCCCTTCAAACCAACGACGACGACCCACGAACCGTTGTTGATCTGCGCGGATGCATCGTTCTTGAAAACTTGACCGGTGGCGCCGGCGGGTCCGGCGTAATACACGAGTCCATCGCGACCCTGAAGCAGCGCGATCTTGTCGGGCTCGTTGCTGAGCGAAATATCGGGCTTCGCAACGGTGGTGGTGGGTCCGCCAGGAACCGTTGTCGTTGGAGCACCCCCAACACTGGTGGTTGTTGCGCCCGCCGCCGTTGTGGTGGGCGCACCCGAACCGAGTGCTGCGACAGTGGTCGTTGACTCGGTCTCGACCATCGACGATGTGGTCGTTGTGGCTTCGGTGGTTGAAGTAACGGCCGAGGCAAAGCGCAATCCGCTACCAGGCGCAGGCGTTGTGGATGACGGAGCCGCCGTGGTGGTCTCCGGCGCAACCGTTGTTGCCGCACCCGCTGTGGTTGTTGCCGAACCGGAGGGAACCGTGGTGGACGCACCGGCGACGGTTGTGGTCGAAGCGTTGTTGTTCGGCGTTCCCGACTGAAGAACCGGTCGCATGAGGACCTCGCCCGTACGACCCACGATGTCGAGCGCGCGCTTCTGGTCTTTCACACCGGGCAGGTTGATGACAACCGTGTTGCCTTGGCGAATGATTTCAGGCTCGGCCACGCCGATTGAGTCGACTCGTTGACGAATGATTTCAACGGCGACGCTCAACGCGTTCTGATCGAAGTCGCCCTGCGGTTCGAGGGTGACCGAGGCCCCACCCTGTAGGTCGAGACCGAGAGATGGTTTGTTGCCGGCAATCAGGTTGGCGCTGAGCGCCGCCGCTGCAATGACGACGATGCCGATGAGTGAAAAGAGAAGACGACGACGCACGATGAACGCTTACTCGGCTGAGGTGTCTTTGGCAGAGTCGCTCGTTGAGTTCGACGCCGGGGTGATTCGGCGCGCAATCGAACTGCGCAGGACACGAACCTCGACATTTTCGGCAATGTCGATCCACACCACATCGCCCGCTTCGTCTTCCTTGTCGAATCCGGCAATGAAACCAATGAGTCCTGATGCAGTTTGGACTTGGTCGCCCATTTCGAGCGCACGGGTGAGCTCTTGAGCCTCGCGGGTCCGGCGACGCTGCGGACGGATGAGGAGGAAGTACATGGCCACGAAGATGAGGCCGAAGAAAAGCAACTGGAAGGCTGCGGCTCCTCCACCGGATGAACTGCTGGCGGCGACGATGCCGAGGGGGCTACGGAACATGGCGGCAAGCGTAGCCAGTGCTACCCCCAGACCCCCAGTACCCGCTGGCGCAGTTCGGAGAAGGTTCCCTCAAAAATGGCCCGCCGCATGTCGTTCATGAGCGCAATGGTCCACGCCACGTTGTGGAACGACAGCAGCCGTGCCGCCGTCGGCTCGGATGTCTGGAAGAGGTGCCGGATGAAGGCCCTGCTGTGGCGTTGACAGACCTGGCACGCGCACGTTGCGTCGAGAGGCGACTCATCGCGGGCATGTTGGGCATTCTTCATGTGCACCTTGCCGGTGGACGTGAGTGCGGTGCCATGACGACCCAGCCGGGTTTGCATCACACAGTCGAACTGATCGACACCCAACGCAACTGCCTCGACCAAAGAAGCGGGATCGCCGACCCCCATGAGGTATCTCGGTCGGTTCGACGGAAGGTTTGCGGTTGCCGCAGCCAATGCGGGAACCATTTCAGCCCGCGTCTCGCCAACCGAGAGACCGCCGATGCCGTATCCATCGAATTCCAGAGAGCTTGTGTGCTTCGCGCTGGCTTCACGGAGCTCGGGAGAAATACCACCTTGCACGATGCCGAACAACGACTGGTCTGCTCGCGAGTGATGCGCGCGTGCGCGCTTGGCCCACTCACCCGTGCGACGAAGCGCGAGATCGATCACATGCTCGGGTGACGGTAAAGGTGGGCAAACGTCGAGCACCATCTGGATATCGGCACCGATGAGCTGCTGAACCTCGATTGCCCGTTCGGGCGTGAAGCGAACAACCGTGCCGTCGTAGGTGGACTTGAACGTCACACCGTCGTCGTCGACCTTCGGTTCGAGCGAGAAAACCTGGAAGCCCCCCGAGTCGGTGAGCGTGAGGCCGTTCCATCCGGTGAATCGGCCCAGACCTCCCATCTCGGCGATCAGCTCGGCACCCGGTCGCAGCATCAGGTGATAGGTGTTCCCCAGCACAATTTGGGCCCCGACTTCCTCGTAGTCCTGGGCACTCATGTAGCGAACGGCACCCCGAGTGCCCACGGGCATGAAACAGGGCGTCAAATACTCGCCACGCGCCGTGACGGACCGTCCGGCACGCGCCGTGCCGACCGACGCCTCGACCGTGAAATCAACGGGATGCATCGCTGATTGGACTCACTTTCTCTGCGGTGCGCGCCAGCAACATCGCGTCGCCGAACGAAAGAAACCGATAACGCTCACGCACGGCTTCAGCGTAGAGGTCACGCCATGCTTCACCGATGAACGCGTTGATCATGAGCAGCAACGTGGTTCGCGGCATGTGGAAGTTCGTCATCAACACGTCGACAACCTTCCATTCGTAACCCGGAGTGATGAAGAGATCGGTTCGACCTTCCAACTTTCCGGTGGTGCCGGCCGATTCGAGAGCCCGACACGACGTGGTGCCGACGGCAATGACCCGTCGAGCAGCACGAACCTTGAGCCACGTCTCTTCGGGAACCACGTAGCGCTCGGTGTGGATCGCATGATCGAGAGGATTCTCTTCTTCCACCGGCTTGAACGTGTCGAGACCAACGACAAGCTCGACCTTTGCGATCGATGCTCCCGCGGCTTCGACGGCCGTGAGCAATTCCGGCGTGAAGTGCAGACCGGCGGTCGGAGCCGCAGCCGACGCTTCGCGAGTTGCATAAACGGTTTGGTATCGGCTGGCATCGACCAGCGGTGCCGTGATGTACGGCGGCAGTGGCATCGCACCGACCAGACGAATTGCGCTTCGTCGTTCATCGGCGGTGCTTCCACGAAGGATCTTCACCAGAAACGTGTCGCCTGCCGGGGCCCGGCCCAGCACGCACAGAAAATCAGCATCGTCATCGGCGACGAGAACTTCGCCGTTGCGAACTTTTCTCCCCGGCCTGATCAACGCTTCCCACTCACCCTCATCTTCATTCGTCGCCTCGAGCAAGAGAACTTCGACGCGGCCTCCGGTGGTGCGACGCAACGACAACCGACTCGGCAAGACGCGCGTCTCGTTGACAACAAGAACGTCACCCGGCCGGACGAAGTCGACGAGGTCGCGGACATGTCGATGCATCACACCGTCGAGCGCAACGAGCAGCCGCGCGGAATCTCGCGGTTCGATGGGATGTTGGGCGATCAAGTCGTCGGGAAGCTCGTACTCGATGTCCGAAAGACGCACGATGTCAGGCTACGGCGATCGAACGATCAGAGCTGTGGGTCAGAGCAGTTGGTCGGTACGGGGTGGCATACCGAGATGCTCGTAGGCGGGAGCCAATGCGACTCGTCCGCGCGGGGTTCGCGCGATGAAGCCCTGCTGAATGAGGAATGGTTCGCACATGTCTTCAACGGTTTCGGGTTGCTCGCTGACCGCGATGGCAAGTGTTGACAATCCGACCGGGCCCCCACCGAACTGCCGACACAGCGCAGAGAGAATCGCACGGTCGACTTTGTCGAGACCACGCTCGTCGACGCCGAACACTTCAAGTGCCTTCGCTGCAGTTGCAGCATCGACGACGCCATTGCCATGCACCTCGGCGTAATCACGCACGCGCCGCAAGAGTCGGTTGGCGATACGCGGAGTTCCACGGCTGCGTCGCGCGATGTGCGCCGCACCTTTTGGTTCGACACTGATTCCGAGAATTCCGGCCGCCCGCAGGACGATCGCCGAGAGTTCTTCCTCGTCGTAGAAATCGAGTCGACTGACGAGTCCGAAGCGATCGCGCAACGGACCGGTGATCATGCCGGTGCGGGTGGTGGCACCAACCAACGTGAACTGCGGAAGTGAGAGACGAATCGAAGAGGCCGCGGGACCCTTGCCCACGACGATGTCGATCTGGAAGTCCTCCATGGCCGGATAGAGGATCTCTTCGACGGGTCGCGAGAGGCGATGAATTTCATCGATGAAGAGAACGTCGCGTTCACCGAGTTTGGTGAGAATCGCCGCCAAATCTCCGGCGCGTTCCAACGCCGGCCCCGACGTGATGTGCAGCTGCACACCCATCTCTTGGGCGATGATGCAGGCCATCGTTGTTTTTCCGAGCCCGGGCGGGCCGGCCAACAACACATGGTCGGCTGCTTGGCCGCGCTGTCGCGCAGCCGTGAGAACGATGCGGAGATGTTCTTTCAGTTCGCGTTGCCCGACGAATTCGTCGAGCAATCGTGGGCGCAAACCCGCTTCGTCGCCATCGACGGCCGCCGCTTCGGCTGCAACGAGCTTTGGCTCGCCGGCACCCGACTGACCAACGGTTTCTTCACGCACGACGCGCCCCCAGAATGGCGAGCGCCTCGCGCAACAACGTGTCGACCCCGGCTTCGTCGGCGGGCGTGATTTCGGACATCACCTCGCGGATCTCATCGTTGCCGTAACCAAGACCGGCAAGCGCCTCACGCAGATCGGCAACAACCGACCCTCTTGAACGCCCACCAGCCGACGCAGCGTCGACACCAACCGCCGGTACGTCGAAGAAATCGAACTTTCCCCGCAATTCGACGAGCAAGCGTTCGGCGGTTTTCTTTCCCACACCCGGCACCATTGTCAAAGCGGCGATGTCGGATGTGATGACGATGTTGTGGAGATCACGCGGCGAATGGGTGCCGAGAATCGCCAAGGCCATCGCCGGCCCCACGCCGTGGGCCCCGAGCAGAATCTGAAAACATTCGCGATCTTCCCGCGAGGTGAAGCCA
>JBEBAF010000209.1:0-4007 GCA_041159045.1 Actinomycetota bacterium | reverse complement strand
CGAAACGGCGACCGGGCTCGCACGCGCCCAAAAACAGATCGTCGAAGTAGAGATCGGGGCCGAGGTATTGAGCGTTACCGCGCGCGTCGGCTCGATTCATGTGAACGAACGCGGCATCGAGCCGGATCGCCGGCACGGCCAGCAGTTCTTCTCCGTCGGCGTAGGGCGACTTCACGGTCTTCAACGATGGGTTCACGTCCATCACCCCGCTTCCGAGTCCGGCGCGCGTGGGCAGGAACGGAAGACGCAACGAACCGGCGTACAACCCCCACTGCAGCATGCCCTCGTCGTATTCGACGGGTTCGGCGATGGTGCCGGCCTGGCGCGCGGCACGGAAGTGAGGTTCGAGAGCGATGGAGTCCAACGAGACGAATCCGTAGATCAATCGACGCACCTTGCCCGCGGCGCACAGCAGACCCACGTCGGGTCCGCCGTAGGAAACGATGGTCAGATCGGTGACGTCCGAGCGCAGGAGAGCGCGAACCAAACTCATGGGCTTGCGGCGACTGCCCCAGCCACCGATGCCGATGGTCATTCCACTTTGAATGGTGGCGATCGCCTGATCCTCGGTGATCACCTTGCTACGAGAGTCGGCCATGGGTCAGCGCTTCTTGTCGTTCTTCTTGTCGGTGCCAGCGAAATCGTCGCGAAGTTCGTCGCTGACACCGGTGAGATTCAGTTCGAAGGTGAATCCTTGTTCGAAGCGGTAACTGCGCTTCACGTCCCACAGGTCGATGCCGTTCAGGCTCTCCTTGGCGGCGCGGATGACGGTGGGGTGCTTGTCGGCGATGCTGGCGGCCAATGTCATGGCCGCATCGCGCAATTCGGCGCGCGGCACCACCTGCAACACGCTTCCGAAGGCGTGAAGCTCGGCCGCGGTGGCCGTGGCCGACGTGTAGACCATGGCGCGCATCTTGTGTTGCGGGACCAAGCGCGCGAGGTGGGTCGCTGCACCGAGCGCACCACGATCCACCTCGGGAAGTCCGAAGAATGCGTCGTCACTGGCGATGATGATGTCGCTGTTACCCACCAACCCGATGCCACCTCCCACGCAGAAGCCGGCGACCGCGGAGATCACCGGCACCGGGCAGTCGTACACGGCGGCGAAGGCGGCGAAGCACCCTTTGTTCGCGCCGATCAACGCGTCGAAGCCCTCGGTGTTCTGCATCTCCTTGATGTCGACGCCAGCATTGAAGCCTCGGCCTTCGGCGCGCAACACCACCACGCGAACGGCGGAGTCGCGACCGAGTGCCGTGATGGTGTCGGCGAGACCGAACCACTCGGCGACGGTGAGCGCATTGACGGGCGGACAGTCCATGACCACTTCGGCGATGCCGCGGTCGTCGATCTTCGAGGTGATTCCCACGGGTTCGAGCGTACTCGCCATCTGACGAAGCGTCAGAAACGAAGGCGGGCACGGCACTAGGGTGCAGGTCGTGGCATTGACCATCGATTTCTCCGGACGCGTGGCCCTCATCACCGGTGGCACGAAGGGTGTCGGTCGTGGCATCGCTCAGCGTTTCGCCGATGCGGGTGCCACGGTCGTGGTGTGCGCGCGCAACATTCCCGACGACCTCCCATCGTCGTGGACCGCGTTCTCGGTCGATCTTCGCGAGCCCGACGAGGCCTCGGCGATGATCGACGGCATCGTCGAACGCTTCGGTCGTCTCGACATGCTGGTGAACAACGCCGGGGGCAGCCCGCCGTCCGATACGGCGACCGCCTCGGCGAACTTCGCGCAGAAGATCGTGGCCGTGAACCTGTTCTCGGCGATGTGGTGCAGTCAGGCCGCGAATCGACACATGCAAAATCAGCCCGACGGCGGATCGATCGTGAACATCGGCAGCGTGTCGGCTGAGCGACCCGCTCCCACCGTGGCGGCGTACGGCGCGGCCAAGGCGGGTCTCGCCAATTACACCCGCACGACGGGCCAGGAATGGTTGCCCAAAGTGCGCGTGAACCTGGTGACGGTGGGCATGGTGCGCACCGAACTCGCTCATCTTCACTACGGCGACGAAGAAGGCGTGCAACGCACCGGGGCACAGATCCCCATCGGTCGCCTGGCGCGTCCCGAGGAGATCGGTGACGCCTGCGTGTATCTGTCGTCTCCGTTGGCGTCCTATGTCAGCGGCGCCACCATCGAGGTGCACGGCGGAGGCGATTGGCCGCCGTTCCTCGACACACCATTCCGCGACACCGGTCGCTGACCGCCTCCGTTCGCTCGACGTCGCAGCGTTTAGTCTGACGTCATGGACGTCGTCTGGACCGATCTTCACCGCCATCAGAATCCGAAGCTCGAGATCAACCTCGGACAACCGATCCCGACCTACGAACGCGGAGAACGCGCCGAAACCATTCGTCGTCAATTGGAAACCGATTCGCGATTCCGATTCGTGGGTCTCACCGAACATGGTCGTGCGCCCATCGAAGCGGTGCACGACGAAGGTCTGATCGATTACCTCGAGTCGGCGTGGCCCGAGATGCATCGCTCCACGGGCCGTACCGAGTTCGCTCCCGAGGCCATGTTGCACATCGGCTTGCGCGACGGAATGAGCGACGCCCGACCGCCCAATGGTGCCGCCGCGGCGTTCGGATACTGGTGCTACGAAACGGCCACACCCTTGGTCGAAGGCACCTATCTCGCCGCTCGGGCCTCGGTCGACGTGGCGCTGACGGCGGCCGAGAAGGTTCTGGCCGGAGCGAGCAGCTCCTATGGTCTGTGCCGCCCTCCCGGTCATCACGCCGCGCGCAGCGTGTTCGGCGGATTCTGCTACTTCAACAATGCCGCCGTCGTTGCCCATCACGTGGCGAGCACAACCGGCACGAAGGTCACGGTGTTGGACGTCGACTATCACCACGGCAACGGGACACAACAGATCTTCTATGAGCGCGACGACGTGCAGTTCGTGTCGTTGCACGGCAACCCCAATCGCGCCTATCCGTGGTTCATCGGGCACGAGGACGAGACTGGTGCGGGCAAAGGTCGCGGATCGAACCTGAACGTGGTTTTCGAAGCCGAAGCCGAGGACGACGAATACGTCGACCGATTGGGAATCGCTTGCGAGTCGATCGCTGCGTTCGGCCCGTCGATGGTGATCGTGTCGCTCGGTCTCGACACGTATTGGAACGACCCCATCAGCGATCTCGCACTCACGACCGAGGGATATCGCCGGTGTGGCGAGGTGGTTCGTCAGCTCGGCCTGCCCACGGTGGTTTTGCAAGAGGGCGGCTACGACATCGAGGCCATCGGACGCAACGTGCACGCGTGGCTGACCCCGTTCGTCTGATCGGGTGACCTCTGAGAAATCAGGTTTGTAGCGGAAGAAGTTCGCCGGCCGCGACGCCGAGATGATCCACCCACTCGTCGGCCGTTCGGGGTTCGACGATGGGAAGCACGACGAACTTCGAGAAACCCACGTTCACGAAGCGATGAATCGTTCGTTGCAACTCGTCCCAGCCGCGAGGCACCAGTTCGCTGACGTCGTCGAGATCGGGTCGCCGTTGTTTGAGTCCCGCGATGAGCGCATCGGGAAGATCGCCGTGTGCGTAGGGAATCAGTGCGCCGAAATGTTCCGGATCGATGATTCGATCGTGTTCGCGCGCCACGCGCTCGATCTCGATGCGGCCCTTTTCCACATCGGCGGCGGTGACGAAGCTCGGTAACCAACCGTCAGCGAGTCTCGCGACCCGCTTCAACTCGCTGGGGGCGATGCCACCCAACCAGATGTCGGGCGGGTTCTGTTTCGGTTTGGGAAGAACCCGAAGGTCGTCGTAATGAAAGAAGTCGCCGTGGTGCGTCACGGCTGGTTGCGTCCAGCAGGCGCGAATGACAGCCAGCGCCTCGTTGAAGCGCTTGGCCCGTTCCTCGCGGGCCACACCGAACGCTTGTTGCTCGTGCGGATCGGCGACCCCGAGCCCGAACGCCGGCAACAGCCGACCTCCCGACAATCGATCGAGAGTCGCCAGTTCTTTTGCCAACACCACCGGGTTGCGACCGGGCAACACCA